>JAPYTY010000459.1 GCA_029942065.1 Acidobacteriota bacterium
ATGGAGGGGTCGGCCGAGATGCTCACCTGTCGAACCTTTCGATAAAAGACATCGGGATAGTGAATGTGCCTTCCTGAGATGGTTCCCAGAATATAGGCTAGATAACGAGTTCTACTGCCTCCCGTGAAAAGACATACATCCAGGGAGTTCTCTTCGAGCCGGGCTCGAGGAGTGACCAGCAGGTGCCCGCCATCGCTCCGTGTGTTGCCGATAACGGCAATGGTTCCGGGGTGAGTCTCTCCTTCCAGTCCGACTTCAAACGACCGCATCGGATACTTCAGCAGAGAGATGGCGGAAGCCAGATAGTAGGCACCCATGCCCAGGGTTCGCTTCAAGCTGGCACTGATTCTCGAAAGAGCGTCACCATCCAGGCCGATCCCTGCCATCAAGTGGAAGTATTCGCCGTTACCCTGGCCGAGATAAATCCTCCTGAGCTTTCTGCGAACCACCACCGACAGGGCCCTCTCCGGATCTCTGGGGATTTTCAACTCTCGAGCCAGAACATTGGTCGTCCCCGCAGGTAAAAGAGCGACGGGAACCTTGTGCTTCACGACCTCGCTCATGGCCTGATGAAGGGTTCCATCCCCACCATAGACGATCAACAGATCTCGGTTCTTCAGGTCGAGCCAGGAGGTCGGATCTCCCGCCGGACGGCTCGCGACCACCTCGCAGCGAATTCCATTGCAGTAGAGATATTCGACCAGCGCGTTGCGGCGCCTGTTAGAAAGAGGAAAACTGCCGGCAGCTGGGTTGTAGAGAAAAACGGCACTGATCATGGCCTGGCCGGGAAGACTAACTAGTCAGCGTGGGAAACGCGGTTGAGGAAGGGAGCTATCTCCGGGATCGAATTCAACCGTTGCAGGTACTGGTCACGAACCGAGGTGAACAGGCCGACATATGCTTCCTGGACCGGCTTGTCCGAAGGCAAAGCCAGTACATTCTGGGGGTTGATAAAACGACCGCTTGTGTCCTGAACGCGATAATCCAGATGGGGACCGGTGGCCAGGCCGGTAGCTCCTACTCGTCCGATCTGATCTCCCTGGCCGACTTTCTGACCTCTTTTCACCTCGATGCGTGAGAGATGAGCGTAACTGGTCACGTAACCGTTGGGATGCCGGATCCTGACGAGCAGGCCGAATCCCCCATCCCTCCCCCTGAAGCTCACGGTTCCCGAGGCTGAAGCCAAAACCGGGGTACCCGTCGGCGCACCATAATCCACTCCCAGGTGGGGCCGCCGCGTCTTCAAGATGGGATGATAGCGGGAATGGGAAAAGCGTGAGGTGACCCGAGGGTCAAAATGAAAGGGAGCCTTCAAAAACGCCTTTCTAACCGCCTCTCCTTCTTTGTCATAGTAGCTGATCTGGCCTTCTGGATTTTCAAACCGAAAGGCGTGGAAAGTGCGCGCGCCGCTGGCAAACTGGACGGCCGAGACTTTCCCGTACTTCACGAATTCGCCTTCCAGATACTTCTTCTCCACGATCAACTTGAAAGCGTCTTTGGGCTGCAATGCCGTAAAGTCCACGTCCCACTGCAGGATCTGATGGAGATCGACCACCAGCTGGGGAGATTCGCCCTGAGAAACCAGGGCGTCCCACAAAGAAGTCTCCACTTCTCCGTAGAATTCCTCCACCCGCACCTGGAAGTCGTGTTTTTTTACCGTCGCCACATATCGATCCAGTTGCCTCCCAACCAGAAGATACTCTTCGTCGTCAATCGGATACCTCAAGCTCTGGAGATCCCCGTTCGCCCTTCGCTCGATGAAAAAACTGCGCCCTGCCCGGACGCGATTGAGGTCGTACACGGGTTTCACATCCTGGACCAGATCATGAATTTCCCGGGGCGAGAAACCCAGATCCAGGAAGATCTCCTGAAGGGTGGAATTGCGCCCGATGACCTGCTCCATCCGTTCGAGCGGCGGCAGCTCACCTTCAAGCTCGCAAATGATCAGACCGGGGTCGGGCTCGATGTCCGGATCAGAGGAAAAGGCCTGCAAAGAAGCCAGAAAGAGGCTCAAGGCCACACAGAAAAGACCCAGCAAACGAAAACGAATGTCCTGCTCCCTAGCCCGCATTTCTCACACCCCCTCTACTGCATCGGCGCCCGCCTTCATCTGAGGAACCGAAGAATGATCCGTCCTGACTGTGTTGCACTCGGCCGGCC
>JAPYTY010000460.1 GCA_029942065.1 Acidobacteriota bacterium
TTACTACACGGTGCGTTTAGTGGACAAGGAGGCCAAACAAATCGAGGAGGGGAAAATTGTCTCGGTTTTCATCACGGCACAACCGGGCCGACACCAGACTCCCCTGGGGAAAATTCAAGAAGTCCTGGGCGATTCCGATGATCCTGAAACTCAATTCAAGATCGTCTGCCACCAGTATGAAATTCCGATGGAGTTCCCTGCATCCGTCCTGCGGGAAGCTGAGAGTGCCTCGGAACCCGATCAAAACGAGATCGATGGACGAGTTGATTTTCGAACTCTTCCGACGGTTACCATCGACGGTGAGGCGGCGAAGGATTTTGATGATGCGGTCAGCATTGAAAAGTACGAAAACGGGCGTTTTCAGTTGTGGGTGCACATTGCGGACGTGTCCCATTACGTTCCGACTGACAGCGCACTCGATCGTGAGGCATTGGGGCGGGGAACTTCCGTTTACTTTCCGGACCGATCCATCCCCATGCTGCCGGAGAAGCTCTCCAACCATCTCTGCAGTCTCAATCCCGGGGTGGATCGGCTTACCCTGAGTGTGGGAATGATTTTCGATGGGAAGGGCGAGCTTCAGAGCAGCGAGTTTTGCCGCTCGGTCATTCACAGCAATGAAAGAATGACCTATACGGCTGTCCGCAAAATCCTGATCGATCGGGATGAACCGATCAGGAATCAATATCAGAATCTGGTGGAGGACTTCGAATGGATGCTCGAACTGTCCCGAATTCTCACTGCCAGGCGACTCAGGAAAGGAGCGATTGATTTTGACCTTCCTGAAGCGGAGGTCGAATACGATGACCATGGAGAGCTCCATGATGTGGTGCGTGCCGAACGCAATGAAGCCCATCGCATGATCGAGGAGTTCATGCTAATGGCCAATGAAACAGTGGCGCAGCACCTTGAAAAACATCAGCGTCCTTTGATTTATCGGATTCACGAGAAGCCGGACCCATCCAAGCTGGAAGATTTTCAGGGAATAGCCGCCGGATTTGGTTACCGATTACAAGCAGATTCGAAAGGGAATTTCCCATCCAGCTCTTTTCAGAAGGTGATGGCCCGAATCGCCCAGAAGCCGGAGCAGCGATTTCTGGCCTATCTGATGCTGCGATCCTTCAAGCAGGCTCAGTACTCGAAGGTGAATCAAGGCCACTTCGGGCTTGCGACCGTCTGCTACGCTCACTTCACCTCTCCCATCCGCCGCTATCCTGACCTGGTGACCCATCGGATTTTGAAGATGGTCCTGGAGGGGAAAGCCTCCGGCGCCAAAGCGGACAAGTTCTACGCCCGACTTCAGGAGATGGCGGTCCACTCATCGGAGAGGGAACGCAAGGCGGTGACGGCAGAAAGAGAGATCATGCGCTGGTTGATGGCCCGGTTCATGGCCGAGCGGCTAGGTGAGGAGTACCAGGCTTTCATCATTGGAGTGCGAAAAAATGGTTTTTTTGTGGAGCTTTTGGAGCATTTTGTGGAGGGCTTTGTCCCGGTTGAGGCGGTGTTGGACGATTTTTATATCTTCAATCAGCAAAACCACTGCCTGATCGGGGAGAATACCGGGAAAACCTACCGAATCGGAGATCGGCTCAAGGTTCGTGTCGACAAGGTCAGTCCGCATCGACATTTGATCGAGTTCTCGCCGGTCATGAAGGCCCGCAAAGGGAAGCGAAAGCGGAGACGATGATCTCTTCCTGTTCCGGAAAGACGGTGCGAAGATCCAGGATCAGTTGATCGTTTTCGATGCGCGCCAGGATAGGAATCGCGAACCCTCTCAGATGCCGTTCGATCTGGTTGACTGAATGTTGTTCTGAGGTCACGGCCAGTAGAAAAGTTGGGATTTCCACCTCAGGTGCCGAACCCCCGCCGATCAGAGAAACTCCGGGTTTGATCTCCACCTGCAATTCCTGGTGTTCGAGCATGTCAAGCAGTCGCTGGGCCCGGTCTCGAATCTCTTCCGGGGCGGTGGAGAGCATGCGCTGAACCGGAAGGGTCGTGGAATAGGCGTGGGTCTGGTACTGGGTCAGGGTCCACTCCAGCGCCGCATAAGTCATCTTGTCGACTCGGCAGGCCCGCATCAGGGGATTCTGACGAATGGCATCAACCCAAGTCTTTTTCCCCAGGATGATGCCCGCCTGAGGGCCTCCCAGCAGCTTGTCT
>JAPYTY010000461.1 GCA_029942065.1 Acidobacteriota bacterium
GGCCGGAATCTCCGACCGGGTCGGAACCCTGGAAGCCGGTAAACTGGCCGATATGGTAATTCTGGAACAGAGTCCGCTCCTGGATATCAGAAATACCAGGAAAATAGTTCAGGTCATTCTGGGAGGACGCGCGGTGGACCCCCTGGGCCTTACCAGGTGATCCCTTCACCCTTGTAATTAGGATTGTTAAAGAGTCCCTCTCCCGACGCGACTCTCTCAGAACCTGATCCCATCGAGAGGAACTCCCGTTCGTCGGGCGTCTGTTAAAACCATCCGGAAGGAACCTGAATGTTGTTCAGGCGGGACACCATCCGATCATGAAAGCCGAGGCAACCAGCGTGATCGCCCAGATAATCATCGCCAGGCTCTTCACCCGTTTTCGGCTATAGGTTCGGGTCCGTCCACGACTGGCTGATTTTTTCATTCCAACCGGAACTCCAGGGTTGGGGATCACGCAGGATCAGTTTCTGGACGACATGTCGATTCTGTCCAGAGCGTTATGCAGTTTCTTCAGCACCCGGGTGTCTTCGTTGGTTCCAAGGTCGATTGAAATTTTACACCCTGAACAGATCAGTTCCTGGTTGCTTTGCACCCACCGGATCGGTTTTCGGGTCTGGTGACCACACTCGGAACAATGGATGGGAATACCAATCTTGTCGAGCAGTCCTTTCATGAGTTCCTCCTCGAAAAACGGTCCCTCGCCCTTCGGACCCATTGAAACGGCCCTTCAAACTGTGACCGTTTCCCGAAGGCTAACTGTGATGAATCGGCGGCGGCGGAACCGGACCTCCGGGAGGGGGCACCGTTCCGGGGCCTCCGCCACCGGGTGCTGTGGGCGTTGAGGGTCCTCCACCACCGGGTGCTGCGGGTGGGGTTCCGGGCTCTGAGGGCTCGACCTTCAGCTCCGATTCAGGCGCTGTCGCCACCTCAGGAACCTCCTCTTCCGGATAGACACAGGTGATATTGGAGTAATTGACGTAAACGGAACTGGGAGTCGGCCGATCCCGCCTCTTTTCAAGCACCTCGACGAATTCATCGTTTATCGACACAACTTCTCCAAAAACTCTTTTGTCGCTGGTGAGGTGGATGTTCGCTCTTGAACCCACTGTAAAGACCGATTTCATAGGCTACCTCCATTCTTAAAAAGGATGGCGAATCTTTTAACCTATCCATAATTCTACCTCCTGGAGGGGATTATTCAAAGAAACTCGTCACCAAGCAGGGTCACCTTCATCCGAGGAACCGAAGCCGCCTTCATCTGAGGAACGAAGAAGGCGCGGGCCTTGACTGTTTGCGGCCTGCGGCGGGAGTCGTGATCAATGGGTGAGCCCGGCAGATTTCAATCCTCTGAATCGTCGGGAAACAGCATATCCACCAGCCGGATCATTTTGGACTCGATCTCATGACGGGTTTCACCGAATTCAAGGCCAAAGGAAGCAGGTCGATCGTTTTCGGTGATCTCTCGGGTGTGAGCGTTAAAAGAAATCTCTTCCTCACCACCCTGAAACATCAAAACGACCTGAGCCGCCTCCCCGGGCACGAATTCTGCATCAGTGATCAGAGCTCCACCATGGGAGAGGTTCGTCACTTGAGCCTGATAGATTTCACCTTTCCAGGCCACCGCGCAGGGAATCGCGGCCTTCAGGCGCCTGAACCGGCGGTTCTACTTGGATTCCATAGCCTTACGATGATCGAATCCCGGCCCGCAATCAACACTCATCTCTGATAAACGCAATCCCCTTCCCGGGGCCATGGCACCGGTTCCGCCGGCTTTCGGGAGCAACCAGGTGGGCCTCGAGGGCCCGGGTCGACACTGCTATCCCCTCCAGTCCCTTTGTGCCATACTGGGCCCATGATGATTCGTTTCCTGCCCGTCTGCGTTGTTTGCTTTCTGGTCCTGGCCTGCTCGACGCCGCCCCCGGCCCCGGTTCCCGAACCGGATCACGGGGATGGCACGGTTCTGAAACATTCCCCGGAACTGGATGCCATTGTCCCCGGCGACTACATCATCGAGAAAATCGACGACGGCTTTGTCTTCATCGAAGGGCCGGTCTGGGTGGAGAATCCCGGCTATCTGCTTTTCAGCGACGTGCGCGGGGACACCATCTACCAATGGACCCCGGGCGCCAAATCCGAGCCGTTTCTGACGCC
>JAPYTY010000462.1 GCA_029942065.1 Acidobacteriota bacterium
CTCCTGACTCCTTCTTTTAATTTGTGATAATTTGAGGACATGACGAAACTGGGAGTCAACGTCGATCACATTGCAACGGTGCGGCAGGCCCGCCAGGCCCCGGAACCGGATCCCGTGGCGGCGGCACTGCTGGCTGAGCTGGCGGGAGCCGACGGCATCACGGTCCATATTCGTGGTGATCTCCGCCATATTAACGAGCGCGACATCAGGCTGCTGCGAGAGGTCGTTACCACCCGACTGAACATTGAAATGGCAGTGACCAGGGAAATGATCGACTTCGCCCTGGAGGTGCATCCGGACACCGTCACGCTGGTCCCGGAACGCGACGGCGAAGTGACCACCGAAGGCGGCCTGGATGTGATCGGAAATGCCAAGCCGATTGCGGCGGCCATCGACCGGTTGAAGAAGGCAGGATTGGAGGTCTCCGTTTTCATCGACCCTCAGCTGGATCAGATCGAGCGGTCCTCCGCCGTGGGAGCCGAGATGATCGAGATCAATACGGCCGCTTATGCCGAGGCGGTTCCCAAAGGGCTCAAGGAAAGCGATCCCGCCTTTCAAAGGGAGCTTGAAAAAGTGAGGGTGGCCGCCCACTCGGCCGATGACCTGGACTTACGGGTGCTGGCCGGTCACGGACTGACCTATCGCAATGTTCGCCCCATCTCGAACATTGCCGAGATTATCGAACTGAACATCGGCCACAACATCATCGCCAGGGCGACCCTGATGGGAATGGAACAGGCGGTTCGAGAAATGCTCAAGGCAATGGGTGCCTAAGACCAGGATGTCTGGTGTTTTGTATGTGGTGGCAACGCCGCTGGGTAATCTGGATGATCTGAGTCCCCGGGCACAGCGCGTTCTGGGGGAAGTGGATCTCATCGCCTGTGAGGATACCCGGCACACGCGCAGGCTCCTCAACCACTTTGAAATCCGCACCCCCACCACCAGTTACCACCAACACAACGAAGCCGCCAAAACTGGAGAGTTGCTGACTCGGTTGAGAGAGGGCCGGCAAGTTGCGCTGGTCTCGGATGCCGGCACGCCTCTGGTTTCCGATCCCGGGTATCTCCTGGTTTCTGCCTGTCGGGAAGAAAAGATTGCCGTTTTTCCCGTCCCTGGCCCTTCCGCTGCCGTGGCGGCTCTGTCGGTCTCGGGTCTTCCGGCTGATCGGAGTCTTTTTGTGGGCTTCCTTCCCCGCCGAACCGCGCCTCAAAGAGAGCAGATCCAGAACCTTTCCCATGAGGAATCCACCCTGCTGATCTACCTCCCTCCCCACGGCCTGGTTCCCACTTTCAAGAGAATCGTGAAAGGACTGGGGGATCGGCGCGCCTTTCTGGTCCGTGAGATGACCAAACTCCATGAGACCCACTACTTCGGTCAACTCGGAGAAATTCTGGAGGCCGTGGCACAGGAAACCCCGAGGGGAGAGTACACACTGGTGATCGAGGGAGCTCCCCGGAGAGCACCCGCCCCGCCCTCTCAGATCAATGTGGCCGCCTACGTCCGCGGCTTGATGGAAACAGCGGGGCTCACCCAGAAGGAAGCCATCAAGGTGGCGGCCAGGGAACTGGGTTTACCGAAGCGGGAGGTGTACAAGATGATGCTGACCCCTGACCCCTGACACGAAGATAGGAGAAGGGCGCTTCGCGACGACCTGGTGTGAGAAAGTCGGGCTTGAGCGGCTCTTCTGGAATCGGCGCACTGAGGCGTTCATTCCCAGGACATCCTTTACACATTTGGGTGCCGGTTTCCTCCAGCAAAGGAGGGAGAGGTGCTCTGGAAGGAAGTGGGAGTGTATGGAAGGTCTTGTTGGAAGGGGGTCCAGAACCCCGTAGGGGCGGAATAAAATCGCCTGCGGCGTTAGCCCCAGGCGATTTTATTCCGCCCCTTCAGGGCTCCAGGGAAATACCACCAGAATTTCCGGTGTTAAGGATGTCCTGGGAATGAACACCGAGGCGCCTCCCACTTCGTGTACTCGTGCCTTCGTGCTGTCGTGCATTCGGCCGGAATCGTCCCGACTTTGCTGTGGGCGCACTCAGTGCGCCCCTACAACAGGCTGCAAGATCGTGCCAAATCGGAACGTGAAACCTGAAACTTGAAACGTGGAACGCGCTGGTTGAAGACCAGCGCTCCCCTCACAGTTTTTTTATC
>JAPYTY010000463.1 GCA_029942065.1 Acidobacteriota bacterium
GGCATGAACCGGGAGGCCAGTTGTCTCTGACAACGGATGTCGAGAATTACCCCGGTTTTCCCGAGGGGATTCAGGGGCCCGACCTGGTGGCTCATATGAAGCAGCAGGCAGAGCGTTTTGGAGCCTCCTATACCATGGAAGTGGTAGAGGAAGCCGACCTGAGCCGGCGGCCCTTCCAGGTCAAAACCAATCAAAACAGCTATCAGGCTGAGAGCTTGATCATTGCCTCCGGAGCTTCAGCCCGGTTGTTGGGGCTTGATTCGGAGAAAGAATTGATCGGACATGGAGTATCGACGTGTGCGACCTGTGATGGATACTTCTTTCGCGACCAGAAAATCGTGGTGGTCGGTGGGGGAGATACGGCCATGGAGGAATCAATGTTTCTCACCAAGTTTGCGGAAAAGGTGGTTGTCATTCATCGCAGGGATGAGCTGCGAGCGTCCCGAATCATGGCGGAGCGCGCGCTGAACCATCCGAAGATGGAGTTCATATGGGATTCGGTTGTCACCGAAGTTCTCGATCCCAAAGAGAAAAAGGTCGAAGCCGTCAGGCTGAAGAACTTGAAAACCGGCCAGGAGCAGACCCTTCCCGTCGAGGGAGTTTTCATTGCTATCGGGCATGTGCCCAACACCAAGCCTTTTGTGGGTCAGCTGGATATGAATGATCAAGGGTATCTTTTGGTTCACGATGGATCCAAAACCAGCGTGGAAGGAGTTTTTGCAGCAGGCGATGTCCATGATCACGTCTATCGGCAGGCCATAACGGCCGCCGGAGCGGGCTGCCGGGCCGCCATTGATGCAGAACGATTTCTTGAAGAGCAGGCAGCCGCTCAGTCTGAATCACAGGCAGGTGCCGACGCAGGAGCCACCCCCTGACCCCTGGTTCCTGCCGTCTGCCGTTTGCCGGAAAATCCGAAGTCCCAAATCCGGATTTTTCCTGAAATTCAAAACCGGATCGTTCTCCACGCGGAGCAGGAGCGACGCGTTAATCCTCCCCGAGCGTTAGCGAGGAGTTTCTCTGCGTGCGAAGCACGCTTCTCCACGCCGAGCTTTAGCGAGGCGTTTCTCCGCGCGCGAAGCGCGCTTCTCCTGACCCCTTAAAAATCGAAAGAATGGGTGAACTTGATAGCGAACGATCGGTCCATTTCGCTGGGATCGCCTGTTTGATCGCGGAAATCGTTCAGGACGATAAACAGATCGTCTCCCGGACGGTAGATATAGTTGAGCCGGACGCTGTATCCAATCACGTCACTGGAGCTGTTGTACTGGATTCGGGTACTGGTTAACCATTTTCTGCTAAAGGCAACGTTGATGCTGCTGTTGAGCTGATGGAAGTTTTCCAGTTTTCCACCGAAGAGCCCTATCTGATTGAGGTTGTAGCGAATGTCCGCTGAAACTTGACTGGTCAATTTGAGAGTGGGGCTGATACTCCAGGAATGACGCCGACCGCCTTCCCCGTAGTAATCCAGTTCGTACCGGTATCCGATCTGGCCGCTCAACATGCGGGCAGGATTCAGATTGTAATTCCAGGAGGCATACCACCAGCTGTATCTTCCTTCCGGAACCATCAGGTTGCCGGGAAGGCGCAGGGGTTTAATTAGATTTTCCGTTTCGTGGTGAGGGGTGAATCGAAACGAGCTGCCGTTCTCAAAAAATATTGAATAGTTGAAATGGTGCAGGCGGGTCTCCAGATCATCGGAGGCGACTCTTTGAAAGTCTTCCAGACGGTAGGAGAAATTGAATCGACGAATGAGATCGCTGTCAGGACGAGGGGTATAGGCAAACCGGGCTTCTGTTTTGCGGGTTCCCTTTCGTTCGATAAAGCCCAGATCCGAGTCGAAATTTTCCTGAAGATGGGTGTAGCTGAAGCCTGCGTCGAGGAGATCGTCTTTCCAGCTGATGGCGCCAATCCCGATCATCTGATCCTCATCGATCCCATCGGTAAAGGAACTCCCGATGAGTCCGGTCAGCTGCAGGTGTTCCAGCAGCGTCAGATTCTGATCAAAACCGATGACTCGGTTGTAGTCTCCTCCCTCCGCTTGCCGGTTGGTGAAGAAGAATCCCAGGTTGGAACGGGCCAGGATATCCCGTTTCAGGCGAAAAACGGCAAAGTTGTCGCCCGGTCTGGCCCCCAGTTCGTCGG
>JAPYTY010000464.1 GCA_029942065.1 Acidobacteriota bacterium
CCCAGGCTATTTCACATCACCCCTTCGGGGTTCTGGATCCCCTACCACCAAGACAATCCACACTCTCCCACTTCCTTTCAGCGCCCCTCTGCTCCCTTTCTGTCAGCCGGCAAGGACGACAATCTTCTGGTCTGTGGTCAGGGGTCAGTGTTCCCCCAAAAACCCCAGCACCTCCGCCAGGTACAGCTCCGGATCGGAACGATAAGCGGCACCGTGACTGGCTCCCTGGAACACGACTATCTTTTTTTGCTCGGAGGGGATCCCCTGGAAAATGGTCTGGGCGGTGGATAGGGGGATGCGGCGGTCGTCCTGACCATGAAGCATCAGGACCGGGACATCCCGGAGACTCCTGACTGCTGCGAGGGTGTCGAGATCCTCCGCCTCGTACCCATTAATGCGACCCATGTTCCAGATGAAGAGGTCGACGAAGGGGAAAGAGGGAAGACCGAAAAACAGTTTCGCGTGGTGAGTCAGGGTGTCCTTGAGACTCAGAAAAGGACTGTCGACCAGGAGCGCCCGGAGATCAGGCTGGATTTGTTCCGCGGCATGAAGAACCGCTACGGCACCCATGGAGACGCCCATCAGAACGACTTGTTGTCTCCCCTCCGTCTGCTTCAGGAAGTCATAAGCTCCGAGAACGTCCCAGCTCTCCAGCAATCCGAGTGAAATCGACTCGTCATCACTTTTTCCGTGGCTGCGAAAATCGAACAGGAGGACCGAGAAGCCCTCCTCTGCGAGACGGCAACTTCGCTTCAGGAGTTCCTGGCGGCTCCGGAAGAGGCCATGGCAGGCGATAATGGTTGGCTTGCTTTTTGTCCCTTCCGTCAACCAACCCTTCAGCGTCAGACCGTCACGGCTGGAGAACTCCACCTCACGATATTTCACTCCGTAGCTGGCCGGAGTATCTATCAAAAGCTCATCAGAAGGGCGAGTTGTCGCCCGGGTAACGAGAAAGGAGAGTGCCAGCGGGCTGACCAGGAAAATGAAGATGGGTACTCCCAGCAGCAGGGAGATCAAGGCTCCTTTGAAGAGCCTCCAGGCGATACCGGGAAGCCTCAGCAGGGTCCGTGTCACCAGCCAAAGGGCAAAAGCCACAACCGCACAGCCGCAGGAGATCAGGAGAATCAACTCGATGGAATTCATCCTGAACATTATCTCCTGACAGCAGGACATCTTCGATGACCGAGGGCTTTACAGTGGGGCAGTCAGGGACGACAATAAACCACGAATCGGCCGGTTGAGACTGAATCATGGGGGTGATGGAGCTTTTTGAATGAGTAGTGTCCCGGAGATCAAACAGATTGCCATTACCACCGGAGGTGGAGATGCGCCCGGACTCAATGCGGTGATTCGTGCGGTGGTTCTCTCGGCTCTGGACCGAGGCTGGAGGTGTTTTGGAATTCGAGAGGGTTACAACGGGCTGCTGGAACCGGATGACTATCCCGAGGGAGGCGTGATCGATATTACCCGGGAATCCGTGAAGGGGATCACTCATCTGGGGGGCTCTATCCTGGGAACCACTAATCGGGGGAATCCGGTCAGTTATCCGGTTCGAGCTGAGGACGGCGTGGTGTTTGAAGAGGATCGCACCGAGGAACTGGTGGAAGCCTTTCGACGCCATGAAATTGACGCTGTGGTCGCGATTGGCGGGAACGGCGCTCTAGCAATTGCCAAGGTCCTGGCAGAGAAAGGCCTACGGATCGTGGGGGTCCCCAAGACCATCGACAACGATCTGCATCAGACCGTCATCACGTTTGGTTTTGACACGGCTGTCTCCTTTGCCACCCAATGTCTTGACCGGCTGCATCGCACCAACGGATCATGGTGGTTGAGGTCATGGGCCGCTATGCGGGATGGATTGCCTTGAACTCCGGTATTTCCGGTTCCGCCGATGTCCTACTCATCCCTGAAATTCCCTACGACCTGGAAAAAGTGGCGGAAAGCATCATGGAATCTGAAAAGAGGGGCAAGAAATACGCGATTGTGGTTGTCGCCGAAGGCGCCCGGCCCAAGGGCGGGTCGCTTTCGGTTCTGGGGAACGAAGTCGGCAGGGAGGAACGTCGAGGGGGGATCGGTGTAAAGGTTGCGGTAGAACTGAATTGCCGGACTTGCACGGAAACTCGGGCGGTGGTCCGGGGGCA
>JAPYTY010000465.1:0-578 GCA_029942065.1 Acidobacteriota bacterium
CTCCCGGAAGGCCGCTCATAGAGCGGCCTTAAGGTACCCTCACGCGACCTACGGTATTCACGTCGGTCCCGAACCAGATTTCCCGAGAGGGTTGGTGAAAAACCATGTTGCGTACCGTCCCCCCCCCGCTTCCGATCTCGGTAATGCTGAAGAACTCCTCGGTTTTCGGATCAAACCCGACAAAGCGGTTGGGTTGAGGAAGGGTTTCCACGAACCAGAGGCGATCCTTGTCATCGACGGTCATAGCATAGGGCCTCGATTGACTCTTGGCGGGATTCTCCCACTCCTTGATCTGTCCCGTGGCCGGATCCAGACGACCCAGATACCCTCGGGCATAATCGACGTACCAGATCCTGTCATCCGAGGTCAGGGCCATCCGTCGAGGCCGGGCCTCTTCATCAGGCAGAGGGTACTCGGTCAATTCCATGGTGTCCGGATCAACCGTGGCAATCTTGTTGGTTCCAAAAAGGCAGATCCAGGGCCGGTTCTTCGAATCCACGACAATCCCATACGGCCTGGCTCCAGGCGTGGGCACCCGGATCAATTGAATGTCGCCTGTGTCGACGTCGAATTTTCCC
>JAPYTY010000465.1:588-2124 GCA_029942065.1 Acidobacteriota bacterium
CGTTTGGCATTCCGGGTTTGCAGCATCCAGACTTTGCCACGCTGAACGGTGAACCAGATGTCTCCGTCGTGGTTGAAGGTCAAGGTGTGTGGATCTCCGGCCTCCGGGTCGGGCATCATGAACTTGGTGATCTCACCGGATCTGGCATCCAGTCGTCCGATATGGGAGGCGCGGTTGCCTGCATACCAGATGGACCCATCTTCTCCAACAATCACGTTATGAGGTCCGGTTCCGGGATCCAGATCATAGCGCTTGAACCGCCGGGTCTTGCTGTCAAACAGCCCCAGGTAATGTCCTGCCTGGCCCACAAACCAGACCTGATCCTGGACCCTCAGATAGGGATCGCGTGGACGGGTCTTTCCCCAGGGCACTTCCCATTCGTTGATCTGCACCTCGATATTCTGGGCCACTGTCTCGGCAGGGCCTATTCCAAGCAAAAAGGCGACGAGAACTGCTTTTTTCAGTTGAACCATCATCAGAAGATACCTCCAAGTTTTGGGTAGCCCGTTAGATTCTACCCGACAGGGGAATCAATCACCAATCCTTCCGATACCAATCAGAAACAGGAAAAACAAGATAATGGCCACCAGCAGATAGATCAACTGTCGAAATCGGTGTCCTTCCTGGAATTTTTCATATTTTTCCTCCCATTGCCTGTCCTCCAGTTTGAGTTCGAGTTGTTCCACATCCATGGGGCCTTCGGGAACACGCAAATCAGAGATATGCTGCAGATCAATAAATCGTGGCAGGAACCAGAAAAAGATTGCCGCGCCGATGAGAAAGATCAGAATCCAGATACTGGGCTGAGAGAAGGAGGAAATGACAAGGACAGCCAGTGTGACCACCACCAGGAGAAGAATCCGAAAGTATGCCCAGGGAACGGTCGGCCGGAATTCAGCTCCGCATCTTGGACAACTAAGCCGACCGGATGTCAGCAAAGGATCGGTCCATAAACGAGCTTTACAAACTGGACAGCGCTGGGACATCAATCACGAGGTTCTTACTGCTGGCGCTCCATGGAATCGTCCACAATGGAGGCGGCCACCACCGAAGCGATCTTTTTTCGTAACGAAGTGACACCTCCCCCACCCTCGGGATGAACCCGATTCGTGAACAGGATGACAAAGGCCTGACTGTAAGGGTCAATCCACAACGAAGTACCCGTGAAACCGGTGTGACCAAACGACCCTACCGGAAAGAGATCCCCACGCGGTCCGCTGTAGGGTGAACGGATATCAAAGCCGATACCGCGCCAATGATCCGCTCCCTCCGGCGACTGGGAAGTCGTCATCTTGAGGACGGCAAGACGAGACAGGATTCGAACTCCTTCGAACTCCCCCAGATTGAGGATCATCTGGGCGTAGATCGCCGTATCTTCGACGGTTGAAAACAGTCCCGCATGACCCGCATAGCCTCCCATCCGGAAGGTGGTGGGATCGTGGACCGCCCCTTGAAGCATTTCTCCGTTCCTGTATTCGGTCGGAGCAATACGGTTTCGGACCTCCACAGGGGGAAGAAAATAGGTATGCCCCATCC
>JAPYTY010000466.1 GCA_029942065.1 Acidobacteriota bacterium
GGCCAGTTTACGGGCGGAGTCATTACCGCCATCACCAAGTCGGGCACCAACGATCTGCATGGATCCATCTATAACTATCACCGCAACGCGGTCCTGGATGCTCGTAATTTCTTTGATCGTGATCCGACCATTTCGGGGCGGAGTGATGTTCCGAAATTCGTACGCAACCAGTTCGGTTTTTCCTTGGGTGGTCCCGTTGTGAAGGATAAGACCTTTATCTTTGGCAGCATCGAAGCCATTCGAGTGAGGCAAGCGCTCAACCCCGGGAGCGACGGTGGTTTCGTGCTGAGCGACGCGGCGCGTGCGGGGCAATTCAGGGGGTTCAATGTCTTCCCCCCCCGCGGAGCACCCCGTTTCGGTGCTCCGATCCCCGTGAGTCCTGACGCCCAACCCCTGATTGACCTGATCCCCCCACAAAACGGGAGAGAGTTCCTGGATTCCAGGGGCAATCCCACCGGGCTAGCCGAGTATTTTAATCCGGAGAATTATCCAACCGATGGAGAGACCATCACCGTCCGAGTGGACCATGAGTTTTCTGAGGGCGATTCCGTCTTCGCTCGCTACACGCTGGATCAGTCAGAGAGAACCTTCTTCTGGTCGAACCAGGCGGATTTAAACAACGTCTACCGTTACCAGTACCTGACGATCGCCGAAAAGCATATCTTCTCTCCCAATGTGATCAATGAGGTTCGGTTGGGATTCACCCGCTCCCTGTCCAACCAGTTTCCGGTCGAAAGCACCTTTGACGGCAGACCGGTTGATCCCGGCCTTCGGTTCAGTGTTCAGGATCCTCCTTTTGGGCCAACCATTCCCCAATGGTTGGGAACCCCTATCGTTCGCTGGGGAAGCTTCCTGGGAGCCAAGCAGGTTCCCAACAATTTTTCTTACGCCGATGACATCAGCTGGACCAAGGGGAATCATTTCCTGAAAATAGGCGGCATCTTTACCCGCACGCAAACCAATGGAAAGTCGACGACATCCTCCAACGGGCTCTACATCGTCCCGGGCGTCTCTTTCATTCTGCAGGCACAATCGGTTCGTTTGAACTTCGCAGGCAGAAATAATGTGGACCTAGGGATTCGGCAAAACATATTTGCCTTCTACCTTCAGGACGACTGGAAGCTGTCGCCGAACCTCACGGTGAACATGGGAGTGCGCTACGAGGGCACCACTTCCCCCACCGAAGTCGGCACCGGAGAGTTTATTGGAATGCCTGAAATTGAAGGGCGCCTTGCCAACTTCTTGAATCCGGAGGATCCTGCCCAGCACTTAGGCAATCCCCTGTGGCCCGACAACCCCTCCCTGAAGAACTTCTCTCCCCGTATCGGGCTTGCCTGGGATGTTTTTGGAAATTCCAAGACATCGCTTCGAGCGGGATTTGGTCTGTTTCACCAGCAGTTGACCCGGTCTCTGTACAGTACCGGGAGCAACAATGCACCTTTTGCTCTGGCCCGGACTCAAGGGCTTAAATTTGGCCGTGTCCCGAACCGGCGAGGGCCGCCTTGTTTTCCCTGTTTTCCTGCCATGGGTCTTAACAAAAAAGATCAGCTTTTTTTAGAAGCAGGAACGCGAAACAATACGGTAAATATGGGCACTCCAAAGCAGCCCTACATGATGCAATATACCTTGACCCTTCAGCAGGAGATCATGCCTAATACCGTCCTGACCCTCGGCTATCATGGCTCCGGGGGACGAAAAATTCCGCGTCTGATGAACGACGCCAACATCAATCCCCAGACCAAGTATGACGCCAGCCTGTATCCCAATGGGCCGGGCCCGGAGTTCAACGGTCGGACCTATTTCCCGTTCTGCACTGAATATGATCCGGCTGGTTCCACGGATGATTTCGGCAGCCCGACCTGTCTTGAAGAGTTCACCCCCACGCGCCTGAATCCCGCTTTCGGTGCCATTCGCATTCAACTCTGGGATGGCAACTCCAGCTATAACGCGTTTAGATTTTCTTTAGCACGGCGTTTCGACGCGGGTCTTGCCTTCCAGTTTTCCTACAATTGGTCCAGGGCTATCGACGACGGGTCCAGTAGTACCCACTCCGACGGCAACGCGGGCGCTGACGAGAACAGTTCCTGGATGGTGGTAGATCGGTTCGACAAGGGTACCATG
>JAPYTY010000467.1 GCA_029942065.1 Acidobacteriota bacterium
GAATATATCGACAACTGGTCATTCTGGCTGGATATTCGCATCATATTGAGGACCATTCCCGCCGTCTTCACGGGACGGGGAGCCCGTTGAAGAGCGCGGGAGGAAGACCAGCGCGTTCCACGTTTCAGGTTTCACGTTTCAGGTTTTCCAGATTCCAATTTGGGACTTCGGATGGTCAATGGCTTGATCGTGTAGCGGCCGCTCTGCGAGCGGCTTTCCGGAATCGGCGCACTGAGGTGGTCATTCCCAGGACATGCTTTACACATTGGGGTACTTGGCTCCCTCCAGGAAAGGAGGGAGAGGGACTCTGGAAGGAAGTGGGAGTGTATGGACTGTCTTGGTGGTAGGGGATCCAGAACCCCGAAGGGGTGATGTGTAATAGCCTGGGGCGTGAGCCCCAGGATTGAAGGTGGTATTAGAAAAGGAGCCCTGTAGGAAACTATCAATGGGTCTACGTCGGCCCCGACAGGGCTCTTTCCGATGCTCGACTCAAACAACCTGGGGCTCACGCCCCAGGCTATTCTATTGTCCAAACCGGAGACATCGTTTACACCCTAGCCCGGCTACATGGTTTACAGGTTGAATGAAGAGAGCCGTCCCTTCAGGGCTCCGGAGACGTGAAACGTGGAACCTGGAACGTGAAACGCGCTGGTTTGCGACCAGCGCACTGAGGCGCCTCCCACACTCCGGACATCTAAGTCAGAAGCCAGAAGAAGCGCGCTTTGCGCGCGGAAAACTCCTCGCTGACGCTCGGAGTGGAGAAACGCGTCGCTTATGCTCCGCGTGGAGAATGATCCGGTTTTGAATTTCGGCCTGGATTCGGATTTGGGACTTCGGATTTCGGATTTTCGGTCAGACGGCAGGAACCACATCCGGTCAGGGGTCAGCTGATCAGCTGACCAGGGTTTCCCCCAGTTGTCATCCCAACCAGCTGATCCTTATATTGCAACTGGTAAAGCTTGTAGTAGATACCTCGGTTTTTCAGGAGCTCAAAGTGGGATCCCTCCTCGTGAATCTCTCCTTTGTGCAAAACGATAATGCGGTCGCAATCTTGAATCGTGGAAAGTCGATGGGCAATGATCAGGGAACTGCGGTTCTCCATTAACTGATGTAAAGCATTCTGAATGAGATGCTCCGTTTCTGTGTCCACCGACGAGGTGGCTTCATCCAGGATCAGTACCCTGGGATCGTGGGCTAGAGCCCGGGCAAAGGCGAGAAGCTGCCTTTGCCCAACTGAGAACCTGGACCCTCTTTCCGACACGGGTGAACTGTAGCCTTCAGGAAAGGATTGAATAAATGAATGGGCGTGGACCTGCCGCGCCGCCATTTCCACTTGCTTCTCCTGTCCGTCCTGCCCCCAAAGACCGATGTTTTCTCCTATCGTGCCTCTGAAGAGGAAGACTTCCTGGAGGACCACCGCGATGGACCGGCGAAGCAGATTCAGATCCCATTCCTGTACCGGAATGCCGTCAATGCGTATTTCCCCTTTCTGGATGTCGTAGAATCGGCAAAGCAGATTGATCAAAGTGGACTTGCCGGCTCCGGTCGGCCCCACGATGGCCACTTTTTCTCCCGCTTCTACCTTCAGGGACACGTCCTTGAGAATCGGGTTGTCGGCATCGTACCCGAACCAAACATGACTGAATTCAATTTTGCCCTGGATCTGGGAGGGGCGTTGAGGCCGAGCCGGAGGTAGGATCCTGGGTTGGGTATCAAGAAGGTTGAAAATACGCTCTGAACTGGCCATGGCACTTTGCAAGATATTGAGTTTCTCACTCAGGTCACTGATGGGTTTGTAGAACTGCTCGGAATACTGGATGAAGGCCACCAGTGCTCCCAGTGTGAGCATCTCGGCCAGAACTTGATTTCCGCCGTACCACAAAATCAAGGCAACGGCGGTCACCCCAATCAGGTTGACCACCGGAAAGAACACTCCGTGGTAGAGAACAGATTGGAGGTTGGCCTGGCGATACTCCTGGTTACGATCATCAAATTGTTGGTACTTTCGCCGGCTCTGAACAAAGAGTTGAACCACTGACATTCCGGTAATGTTTTCCTGTAAAAAGGAATTAATCTTGGCCACGCTTTGACGTACTTGTCGATAAGACCCCCGAATC
>JAPYTY010000468.1 GCA_029942065.1 Acidobacteriota bacterium
CCATGGTGCTGGTCCACGGAGGCAGTTTCGGTTCCGTTGTTTCCGCCAATTGCTGGAGCCCGATTTTTGATGATCTGACTGCCCATTTTCATGTGTATGTGATCGACAAGCTGGGCCAGGGCTATACCGATAATCCTTCCAATGATGCGGACTACACGATGATGGCGGTCGCCCGGCATATCCACAGGTTCATGGAGACGCTGGGGATTCAGAAGGTTCATCTGGTGGGTCACTCCCGGGGAGCCTTGCCCGCTGCCCGAATCGCGACCGATCACCCTGAGATGATCGAGAACCTCATCCTGTTCAATAGTGGAACCCTGGCCCGTGATGATTCCACTCCCCGCTCTCCGAACCCCTCGGGCGCCACTGGAGCGGCTCGAGCAGAGCCTCCTCCGCCAACCCGGGAAACGATCCGGCAGGCCCTGTTATCCAACCCCAACACCTATCATAAAAGTTACGTCACCGATGACTATGTTGAGGCGGAACTCCAGGTCGCATTGCTTCCCAAGCTCAAGCAAGCTCAGGAGAAAATGACCCGGTTGACCTCCGAGTGGGTCCAGCAGAATCCGGAAACCCCCAGGGGAAGGGGTTCCTGGTGGTACAGCCAGATGAAACGTGAAACCTATGAGCGCATCCAGGCAGGCCGCCTGACCAGCCCGACCTTGATTATCTGGGGATTCAATGATCCTTCCGCCCCTGCCGAGCTTGCCACCAACCTCTACAACAAGATTGCCGCGGTGCAGGATCGGGCCGAGCTTCACTTCTTCAACCAGAGCGGGCACTATGCTTTCCAGGAATTTCCCCGGGAGACCGCCGATCTGATGGTCAGTTTCATAAGGAATGCCAAGCACTGAGGTTCTCTCATCGAGGTTCATTCATGACCAGGAACCTCAGAGACTAGGGTCACTTCGATGAAGCGGAATCCCAGCGGCGGCGGATGGCCGGCCGTGCGATATGCCTGGCAAAAAAGCCGGGAGGTGGGTGGCCTGCTGCCCATGTGGAAGGCGTTGCGGAGCCGGAACGCCTGCAAGACCTGTGCCCTGGGCATGGGTGGGCAAAAAGGGGGGATGGTCAACGAGATGGGTGGGTTTTCCGAGGTCTGCAAGAAATCCCTGCAGGCCATGGCCGCCGACATGCAAGGTGCCATCCAACCCGAGTTCTGGAGTACCTATTCCATCGAAGATCTCAGGAAATTTTCACCTCGGGAACTCGAATCGTGCGGCCGGCTGGTTCAGCCGTTGTTCCTTGAACAGGGCCAGAAGCACTATCGTCCCATCGAGTGGCCCCAGGCCATGGAACGGGTCGCCGCTAAACTCGAGAGTCTTCCGGCACGGCAAACCTTCTGGTACTTCAGCGGACGCAGTTCCAATGAGGCGGGGTTTCTTGTGCAGCTCTTCGCCCGTATGTACGGGACCAACAATGTGAACAACTGCAGCTACTACTGCCACCAGGCAAGCGGGGTGGGGCTGACCAGTTCCTTGGGCAGCGGCACCGCCACGATCTTGCTGGAGGACCTGGAAGCGGCAGATCTGGTTTTTGTCATCGGCGGCAATCCGGCCAGCAACCATCCGCGGATGATGACGACCCTGATGCGTGTGCGACGGCACGGCGGCGAGGTGATCGTGATCAACCCCGTACGGGAAGCCGGGCTGGTCGAGTTTCGGGTACCCAGCAACCTGCGCAGCATGTTGTTCGGGACCCGGATCGCCACCCTTTATGTTCAGCCCCATATCGGGGGTGATCTGGCGCTGCTGACCGGGATCGCCAAACGCATTGATGAAATGGACGCCCAGGACGAACCTTTTCTCCGGACCCATTGTGAAAATTATGACGAGTGGATCGGCCAGCTGCGGGACACCCCCTGGAGCGAAATCCAGACCAAGTCGGGCGTACCGCAGGCCGAGATCGACCAGATCGCCGAGAAGTACCGAGCGGCCGGAAAGGTGGTTTTCAGCTGGACGATGGGAATCACCCATCATGCCCATGGCGTGCAAAATGTTCAGGCCATTGCCAACCTGGCCTTGATGCGAGCCATGGTGGGGCGCCCTCACGCCGGCTTGCTGCCGATTCGCGGCCATTCCAATGTACAGGGCATTGGCAGTGTAGGAG
>JAPYTY010000469.1 GCA_029942065.1 Acidobacteriota bacterium
GAGGGGTGTTGTTCTCAATTGGTTTCGTTTGTCTCAATTCCTTCTTGTTCCTGATCCTGAGCGGCCAGACTCCTGGAATGTACTTGACCGACCTGCAGTTGGTTGGAGAGGACTCCAAGCCAGTGTCATTTTCAGCACTTGTGCTGAGAGTTTTCCTGTTCCTGCCCCTGGCGGCATCTGTTCTTGGGCTATTTTGGTGTGTTGGAGATCCCTGGTGCAGGTGTGCCCATGACCGCGTTTCCAGAACTCGAATCATTCCGATAGATCCGAGCTAATCCGGGCTAATTAGACTCTCGCGGTAAGGGGTGAGAGATCTCTTCCAGGAATTGATTCAGCAGGTTCTCCAAATGGGGCCGACACTCGAACGCCACATCCGGGTCGCGGGCAAAGGTGTTTACGATGTGAGACATGGCCCAGATCAGGTCTTCCGAAGTGGACGCTTTGAAGACGGAATCGTGCAGGTATTTTATTGCTTTTTCAAACTCCTTTTCGTGGCGAAAACGGGTGAGTGAAAAGCTTTTGAGAACCAACTCAAGGATTCTTCCGAAAGCCGGATAATCTTCTTCATAGACCATCAGGGGAACCAGGTACTCGTGGTCTGGTTCGCGGTTGTCTTTGCGGCCACAAAGAAAGTTCTGAATCCCGGAAGGGTTCGAACGCCAGATTCTTATCAGCACCTGAAACACGATGAATAAAACGGCAACCGTGAATACCAGGAGTATGTGGAGGTAGGTGAAAGGCATGGCGCCGAAGGAGAGACTATCTCCCGTTAGCGAACTCAGTAGGTGGGACAATTCCATAAATTCCGTCGGAATTCGTACCCACCAGAAGCCTCCCGGACGAACTGAAAGAGAGGGCGGCGATTCTGGAACTGTAGGTTCCTAACGGGATGACTTCCCATGTATCACCCCCATTGGCCGTATAGAAAAGCTGTCCCTCCACTGAGTCAGTGGCGAAAATTTGATTCTCTGCCTGCGGGTTCACCTGTATATCGACGATGTCAATCGGGTGGATTCCTTTAGATCGGGACCACTGGTTGCCGTCGTTGTCGCTTGCAAAGAGGCCCTTGCGGGTTCCACTGAAAAGACGAGTGCCGCTCTTCCTCAAAACATTGACGGGAGAGCCGGGCAGTCCACTGAGCTTTTTTTGCCAAGCTCTTCCCCCATCGCTAGAACGAAAGACGCCTTGGTCGGTTCCCACAAAGATTTGGTTGTTCAAAGGGTCATAAAAGATGGCATGGACTTCATCCGGGTAATCGGGAATGATCAGGTGGGTGGCGGTTTCCGTCGTCAGATCCAGGTGAAAAACGCCTTCGGAAGTGGCCAGGAAAAGAGCGCTTTCCCGGGTGTCGGCGAACGTCATATCGTGGACCATCAACTGAGCCGTCGCCTCGATCGTTCGCCAGGGCTGTTGCGATGGAGTACCAAAATGGACACCCCGGGGAGTAGCAAGATAAACTTTCCGGGAACGCTTGGAGGGTAAAATATCACCAATCGAGCCGACGGATTCCTCCAAGCCCTCATTATAGGTACTCCAGCTGCGCCCACCATCTCGGGAGTAAAAGAACCCTCCGTATTCCCCGTCAGAGTTGACACTGGAATAATAAAGGTCTTCCCGGTTTGGATCCGAGTTCAACGCTGCCACCTGCCGATGGACAAAACCTTGGTTGGCGGCTTGAAAAGTCGAACCTCCATCGCTACTCTTCAAGATTCCAGCATCATCCGTTCCCACCAGAATGATCTGGCTGTTTTCGGGATGAACGGCAACTGAATTGATCACGACATCCAATGTCAGCTTCTGCCAACTCGTACCCCCATTGTGGGAGACAAAGAGTCCCATCGTAGTTCCGGCGTAAATGGTATTGGAATCTGACGGATCCAGATGAAGAGTTCGAGTTCGTCTTGCCTCTGTCGGCAAACCGTTCTTGAGCTTGGTCCACTTCAAGCCTCCGTTGTCCGATCTGTAAACCCCTGTGCATGCGCTGGCAAAAAGTACCTGAGGATCGTCCGGATTGACCAAGACGGAGAACATGTCGCTGTCAAAGATCATTCCCTCGTGGATCGCGTTCCACTTTTTCCCCAGATTTGTGGTCTTCCAACCCAGACGCC
>JAPYTY010000470.1 GCA_029942065.1 Acidobacteriota bacterium
AGCCTGGGTCGTGAGCCCCAGGATGGAGAGTGAGTTAGCTTTCCGGCCTCGCTCCGAAGGAGCGACAGGGTCAGGGATCAGTTTTCCCGGGTCTCTGTGGTGAACACTCCTGCGGGGCTAGGCCGAAAGCGGTTCCTCTTTTTCCTCCTCGAATCTTTTCCCGGCGATGAAGGCGTGAACAAAGGGATCCGACGAGGTGCGGAACTCTTCCTGGTTACCTTCAAAACGAATCTCGCCGTCCTTGAGCAGAATGATCCGATCGGCCACGATCTGCAGGCATTTGAGGTCGTGAGTCACGACAACGGAGGTCAGGTGTTCTTGCTTGTTCAGTCTGCGGATGTGGTGAGAAAGGGATTTTCTGGCGATTGGATCCAGACCTGTCGTCGGTTCGTCATAGAGGATGACCTCGGGGTCGTTGGCGAGGGCGCGGGCTATGGCAACCAGCTTTTTGGCTCCGATGCTCAGTTTGCTGCTGTGCAGGGTGTCCTGGTCTTCCATCCCCACAGCATGTAAAAGGTATTGCACCCGATCCTGAATCAGGGTTTCGTCCATGGTGCCCATTTCTCGAAGCGGATAGGCGATGTTCTCCCTGACATTGAGGAAATCAAAGACGGCTCCCCCCTGGAAGACATAGGAGACGCGCTTGCGTAGCTCCAACAGGTCCCTTTCCGTCATGCGGGCGAGATCTTTCCCTTCGAAGACAACATAGCCACGGTCCGGCTTGAGCAGCCCCACCAGGAGTTTCAAGGTGACGCTTTTTCCGGTGCCACTCTGTCCCAGGATCCCCAGGGTTTCTCCCCGGTGGACCTTGAAACCGATTCCTCGGATGACGGGAAGATCAAACGACTTGTGGACGTAGAGCAGTTCCAGGGTGGGTTGATCCTGAGGCGGATCCGGTTGGGTTTCTTTTTCGGGGACCTGCTCTAGCTCCCGATCAGGAAAAAACAGTCGGGCTATGATGAAGGTGACGAGGGCCAGATATGCCGCCAGGAGGCCCACCACAAAGACCTGAAAAAGCATTCCTTACTCAATACCCGGGTCAGCGTTCAAAGGCAAGTAGTTTCTACTCCTGTTTGGGTCCGGGCAAAGGGAATTATCAACAGGAGGAGTGATCCTTCGCTCCGCTCAGATGAAGGCGGCTTCGCTTCGTTCAGATGAAGGAGCGCCGCTGCCGTAGAGGATTTATTAAAGAATGCGGGCCTTTAGTGGCGGATTTGGAAACGGATCAACTTTTTCGCCATTTCCCGTTTCCGACTGCGACCGCTGCGGCGGTACTCTTGAAGCCAAGCACGCAGTTCTTTGTGGTCCATTTCCAGAACTTCGCACACCCAGAGCAAACTCCCGGGATGGGCTTCACTGGAGTAGAACCATTCCAGAGCGTCCTGCCTCCACAGTTCCCATTCTTTGTTCGAGTTCTTTTTGGGAGACACAATATCCCGGAAGGCCTGGAGCAGAATGCCCAGGGCCAGGTTCCGCATAGAGGGATCCGCTTTTTTCTGCTGCGGATATAAGCCTTCGCTTTCAAGAACCGTTGCTTTCATTTTTCTATTTCTAAGGTTGCTCCATGCCCTATCAATCGTTTACAAGCTCATTTCCCGAAACTGGAAAAAAGTCTGATATCTTCAATGTCTATAAGACTGGATGCCTGATCGCTGAAAAAGTTTCATGCAGTCATCATAAACTCGATCCCTGAAAGACTTGGTCTTGTCTGAAAACTTTCAAGGTATCAATCGGATATCCATTTTATATCTATGTAATATCTATGATATTTCAGCTGTTGGAGGGATTTCTGAGTTTCTCTCCAAAAGAGAGAGCAGGAAGTCGGTCGTCCCACAAGCTTCAGTTATCTAACGGCAAAAAGGCCCGAAGAGTTCCCTGTAGATGATACCGATTTGGCGATCTCCAGGGCAGAGGCTCGCTTCGTGGATCGGTGCTGTGATGCTGTCGTTGGTAGGGGGCCCTTCTTGGCTTCACAGTCCTTGCTGTGGGCGCACTCAGTGCGCCCCTACTCTAGCCCGAATTCTGCATAAATTGTCTACTGCAGTGCCGCATCCATCCGCGCTGACTGTGTTGTGCTTCCTTGGGCTCCTCGGCGTACTGCA
>JAPYTY010000471.1 GCA_029942065.1 Acidobacteriota bacterium
TGCACCCGGGATCAACATGGGCCCCACCACGAAAAGATTGGGAATATCGTGGGTTTGACCATATCCGTTGGTGACCGACTGGGCAGGATCCGATCCCATTCGCAAGCCACCCAACCAGTAGGAACCCCGGGTGGGTCCATCACTCCAGACCTCCCTGGCCCCGGCCGCTTCGAAGGCCTCTTCCCCTCTCTTGCGGCCTTCCTGACTGAGTTTGTGGTCGTTGTCGCTGAAGTGGTAGGTGATCTTGGCCGCCGGCATTCCGTACTCGTCCTTTACCTGGTCATCAATGGTGACGCGATTGTCCAGCGAGACAGTGGCCCGGCCCCAGACACTCAGAGCTCCGTAGTTTCTGAAGGTCTTCATGTGCTCGATCAATTCGTGTCCCCACAGAGGCCCCTTCTGGTTGGCGTAACTGAGCGGATGCCCGGAGGAACTGGCTTCAAAGGTCCAGCCTCCCCAGTAGCCGCGGCTGGAATCGGTTTTGTAGAAGTGACGGCTTTCCAGGTTGTTCAGGTTGAAGCCCCTGAATCCGTCCACTTTTTCATCGTAGATACCTCGTACCCGCCCGCCCAGGATGCAGGTCAGCCCCCTGCCCACCAGTCCTGAGGAGTTGGCCAACCCATCGGGAAACTGGGAGGTCGCCGAATTGAGGAGAAGCCGAGGCGACTCGATGGTCCAACCTGCCGCCACCACGATGTTGGCCTCCTGTTCCTGCTCGACGCCGTTGGAATCGAAGTACACCACACTTCTGGCTCTTCCTCGATTGTCCATTCTGATCCGGGAGACATAGCTGCGGTCGCGCACCTCCACCCCCAGCCTGATGGCCTGGGGAAAGTGAGTGATGGCAGTATTTGCCTTGGCGCCAATCGGACACCCCATCATGCAGCCGCCGCAGTAATTGCAGGCAGGCCGGCTTCGGTAGATGCGGGAATTGATGGCAACCGATCCCGAATAAGAGGGAATGCCCAGCTGGTCGAACCCTTTTTTCAGGAGCTGGTTGGCGTAAAAAAGATTGTGGGCGGGATTCGGAGGTTTGCCCTGGACGTGACCGGCAGGGGCCGTAGCGCCTCCGGAGACGCCCAGCTGGGCCTCCGCCTTTTCGTAATAGGGGACCATATCCGCGTAGGAGATGGGCCAGTCGGCCCCCATGCCTTCCAGCGTTCCCTGCTTGAAGTCTTCCTCTTCAAAGCGGCCCACGGCGGCCGTCCAGTGGTTCATTCCGCCCCCCACTCCCCAGCTGCTGTGGGGAGCTCTGCCGACCCGATCCCCGACCTGGGTGACCGGCATGTTCCACCGGAAGCGTCCCGGCATCTCCAGGGGA
Organism: Acidobacteriota bacterium; assembly: GCA_029942065.1. Taxonomy (GTDB): domain Bacteria; phylum Acidobacteriota; class UBA6911; order RPQK01; family JADFOI01; genus JAPYTY01. The sequence continues at coordinate 1,322 of JAPYTY010000471.1, forward strand.
TTGTGAATATAGTCGGTCAGGGGATTCCACCAGGGTCCGACTTCCATGACCACCACCTTGAGCCCGGCCTCTGCCAAGGCCAGAGACAGGGACCCGCCGGCGGCACCACTTCCCACGATACAAACATCAACTTTTTCGTTCTGTGCCATTGGCTTGGCCTCCTTATTCGCGACAATCAGATGGTGGGTTTCTTATCCACATCCGGAAACCCTTCATTGGCCGAACAGAAGGCGTGAGTCGTTCCCGCCCGATGTCCGGAGGCCACAAAAATCCCGACGGATGAAACGTAAAAAGCCTCGAGCGTATGCCGTCGAATGCGAGCAAAGAAAGGACTCTCTTCGATGCCCTGAAGAAGGCTCTTCTGCTGGTCAAAGCCGAGCTCATGAAAAGGCTGGTTGAACCGATCGGTCGAGGATTTTCTCACATCGGCCAGGCCCTGGCGGTACTGCGCCAACAATTCGGGGTCTTCGGACACCCTGGAGTTGATGTGCACCACCACGCCTACCTCGGCAGCTCCCGGCTGATCGGTCGTCGGGATTATCTGAACAGCGATGGCCGCGATGGTGAGGATCTCGTCGGATTCGAAAAGAATGGGGTCTGCCGAGCCCTGAGGCTCGATCAGAAGCGATCCGAAGGTATGCCCCTGGATCTCCCGAATAAACGCATAGGCCGACCCCGCCACCAAAACGGTGCCCTTGAGAAACTCTCTTCTGTCAACACTCATGGCTCAATTCCTCCCGGCGACCGGCTGGCAGCCGGTCGCTGACAACTGACCTA
>JAPYTY010000472.1 GCA_029942065.1 Acidobacteriota bacterium
GCTATGGAGCGCCCTCATCGGTCGGTGCCGCACTGGCCAATCGCGAGCACGGCCGCCTCACCGTCAGTTTTCAAGCCGACGGCGACATCAATTACGCGCCCGGTGTGTTCTGGACGGCAGCTCATCACGGCATTCCTCTTCTTTCGGTCATGCACAACAACCGTGCCTATCACCAGGAGGTGATGCACCTTCAGAGAATTGCCACCCGGCGGCAGCGCGGCGCTGACGGCGGAGCCAAGGTGGGCAACACCTTCGAGGATCCCTATATTGATTACGCCACGCTGGCGAAAAGCTACAGCGTGTGGTCGACCGGTCCGATCAGCGATCCGGACCAGCTGGAACCGGCCCTCAAGCGTGCGGTGGATGTTGTGGCCAACGGCGAACCCGCTCTGGTCGATGTTGTGTGCCAGCCCCGGTAATGGACCCATATTGTGCATGATCTGAGCTCGAGGAAGACCACTATGAATAATAAGAGACATCTGATCCAGGTTGTATTTGGTGTGGTCGTTCTGCTGGCCGGTGCCACCATCGGGGCCTCGGTCACTCAGGAAGGTGATGCGGCCGACCAGGGCCGGGCCGACTTTGTCGAAGTGGGTTGTTATCAATGTCACGGCTATCAGGGGCAGGGGGGCGCAGGGCCCCGGCTGGCACCCGATCCCATTTCTTTAGAAAACTTCATGAGGATCGTCCGGCGGCCTCCTAACGTGATGCCCGCCTATTCACCCGCGGTGGTGAGCGAGCAGCAGCTGGAGCGAATCCACGCCTACCTTGAATCGATTCCCCAGCCGCCCGACCCGTCCACCCTTCCTATCCTGTCCGGGGAGTAAAGGGGCTGGAATTCCAACCGGTTTCACCGGGCGTTGAAGGCTGGGTAATGACCTTTAAGTAGCCTTAGCTTAATAAGCCTAAGCTACCATTAATAAGCCATAAAAATGGTCAGTAATTCAGGTAGCCAGAAGGGCCCCTACTAGCCTTATTCAAGATCCAACGGATTTTGAGACGGCTGAGAAATGCGCCTTTTAGATCCACCAGGGATCAAGTTCCAAGGAGTCCCACTCCGAAAATACGGGCCATGATAAGGATAAAGCTCAGGCCCGTAAAGACCGCCAGGCTGCCCCAGCCGAACAGGGTGGCGAAGGTCGAGGGGTAGAATACCTTGTCTTCTTTGGGAATCAGGGTGAAGCAGTAGTAAAGATTCAAAAAGAAGATAACGGGAGCGATAAAGAAGGCCAGTGCCGAGGCCACCAGCACCAGCCAGACGGGTCTCGGGATGCCCGCAATCATGGCCACCGCGGTGACCAGGGAGTAGGCCATGGTGATCCGGTAAATATTGAATTCCGAATACCACCTTTTCCTATGTTCCGAAGTCAGGTCCTCCTGTGCAATGCCGGGCAATTGAGAAGTGGGGCGAAAGAGATTCCGAAAACAGGCGGCGACGACCCGGGGCCAGCCGTCAAAGTAGTTGAAAGCGGTGGAGAAGGTTGCCGCGAAAGACCCGGCCAGAAAGATGATCATCATCCAGGGGCCGACGCTGGAGGTGAAGATCCCGGCGATTTCCCCGATCACGGCGGTTCCCTCGACCGGATCGGGGTAAAGCCATACGGCTGCCAGCAACAGGAAGATGCAGGCCAGCAAAAAAGAGATAACATGCCCGATACGGAAATCCCACAGCGCGATCCTGAACCACCTTCGGCAGTATTCCCGGGTATGGGCGTCAACCTGGGTAATATCAAAGGCGAGGGCTTCCTTGCCGGACCTGAAAGGATCAAAGGAGTCGATTTTTCCGGTCCTCTCCAGTTGATCCCGGATTCTTCCCGTTCCGACCTTCTTGGCCTTGCCCCATTCGGAGGCCTGGAGGGAAACGTCCATTCCCGTGGGCAGCAGACCCAGGAAGGCTGCGATAATGAGCCAGGATCCTGCGGGAGTATCAAAAGAGAAGAAATGGGTCAGGGAAGAAAGGGGGGCGGGCTGGACCAGATAAACGGTTGCCGCGCACAGAACCAGCAGTCCCGCTGAGACCTTGGCAGCCAGTTCCAGGTACCGGTACCTTCCGCCCAGCAGAATCCCAACCGACAGCACCCCCAGCAAG
>JAPYTY010000473.1 GCA_029942065.1 Acidobacteriota bacterium
GTGCACGGGAGGACACCACGATCACCGTGTTCCTGACCGGCGACGAAGAAGAGACCGGCGACCCTCTCGACGTGAGCCGGGGACCGCTGCTGGAGGCGGCGAAAGCCAGCGATGTCACACTGGGCTTTGAAGGCGGGGTGGGGGGAACCGGAACCGCCACTGTGGCCCGGCGCGGTTTTACCGGATGGGAGCTGGAAGTCACAGGTAAGGCAGGCCACTCCTCCCTGATTTTCAAGGAAAATTTTGGCAGCGGGGCCATCTATGAAGTGTCGCGCATACTGAACGCCTTCTATCAGGAACTGCGCGGAGAACCGTATCTCACCTTCAGCCCCGGAATCATCCTGGGAGGAACCACCCGCCAGTTCGACGTGACCCAGAGCCGGGGGACGGCCTTTGGAAAAACCAATGTGATCCCTGAAACAGTGGTGGTCGCCGGAGACCTGCGTTTTATCTCCGAGCAGCAGCGAGAGAGTGCCAAGGATCGTATGAGGGCGATCGTTGCCCGCAACCTCCCGCTCACCTCGGCCGCCATCACCTTTCAGGACTCCTATCCGGCCATGAGTCCCACCGCCGGCAATTACGCGCTTCTTGAACAATTGAATCAGTTGAGTCAGGAACTCGGCTTCGGCCCCGTGATGGCAGTCGATCCCGGCCTCCGAGGAGCGGCCGATGTATCCTTTGCCGCCCCTTTTGCCGACAGTCTGGACGGACTCGGCGTGGTAGGAACGGGAGGCCACACGGTCGAGGAAAAAGTGGACCTTACCTCGATTCCCCTCATGACCAAGCGGGCCGCTGTCTTCATCCACAGATTAACCCGCTAGCCCCTCCCTGAAACTTGCAATCGCGGCCTGATGACCGCCTACACCAAGCTTCGTACGCCCAGGTAGAGAAAAAGAAGCAGGCTCAGGGTCAGCAGCAGGTTGCTGGGCCAGCGATTGCGAAGAGGAACGCCGACCCGGCTGGGGCTGTTATTCATCCATAGCAGCGTGGAAATAATAAAGGGAAAGAAAAGCGCCCCGACCAGGGTGTAGATGAACACCAGCCAAACCGGCCTTTCGAGATAGACGGTCGAAACGGAGGCCAGGGTCATGAAAATCAGGAAGCCCCGATAGGGCCGTCCTCTATGACCCCGGGGTTTTTGCCGGCGCCAAAGATGGATCCAGTCATCAAAAAGAAAAGGGACTCCGTGCCACACTCCCAGGACCGAGGAGTAGGCCGCGCCCCAGAAACCCAAAAGAAAAACGATTCCTCCAATCGCACCCGTCTCCTCAGCAATCCGGTCCGCCAGCAGGATACAAAGCTCCGGTCCCTCCTCCAGGATGTCTCCTTCCCATCCCACCTGGGTGGAGAGAAAGATCAAGCAGAAGGAAAAAATGAAGACGATGACAAACGACACGCCCAGATCACTTCGAACCGTCTTGACCCGACCGGTACCCTCCCAACGCTGCTCTCGCATCCAGTACCCGTAGGACAGCAGGGTCACCGTCCCCCCCACTCCCCCGATCAGTGAGAGCGCATAAACAAAGGAAAACTCCGAAGGCTCCGTGGGAGCCCAGCGGGCACCCGAGTAGAGAATCAAAACGTTGGCCAAGATCAAAGAGGAGAACATCAGGCCGACCATGAATTTCATGATCTGAACGAGACGCTCATAGCTTCCCCAGTAAACCAGCACGGCGGCTAGAATCGCGTGCAAAACCCCCCACATGGGCTGTGAGGAACCGGGAAACAGGGCGGCAGGGACCATGGCGCTGGTCACCACCAGAGCAGCCGAGACAAAGTAGGTCCAGATCAGGAAATATCCGAAAAAGGCCAGCAGAACGGCGGGCGGGAGATGGTCCCTCCAGCCTTCCATCAGAGTGGTCCCGGTGGCCAGCTGCCACCGGGCCAGGCCCTCGGTAATGATGAACTTCAAGAGCACGCCGGCGGCCAGTGCCCAGATCAGGACGAATCCGTATTTGGCGCCCACAACCGTTGCCGAGACCATGTCCCCTACACCGATGCCGGTAGCGGCCAACAGCAGTCCCGGACCCAGATCGTTGAGTACCTGCTTCAGCTTTCTCATGGCGAAAAACGCTCAATTACCTAG
>JAPYTY010000474.1 GCA_029942065.1 Acidobacteriota bacterium
TCCCAGGGCCGTCCCACACGGGTTGGTATGCTTGATGATGGCACAAGCGGGACCCTGGAACTCCCGGCAAAGATTCCAGGCAGATTCAAGATCCAGATAATTGTTGAATGAAAGCTCTTTCCCCTGGTGCTGCTTACCTCCAACCAGGCCTCCTTCGGGAATGAAGAGCGGCTGGTACAGAGCTGCCCGTTGATGGGGATTTTCTCCGTAACGCAAGGCGCTTCTTTTTTCCAATCCCAGGTCTATCACCGGTGGCAAGCCCCCCTCTCCGGAGTCGAGACTGCGAAAAAATCCGGAGATCGCCGTATCGTAAGCGGCCGTGTGATCGAAGACTTTACGAGCCAGGGAACGGCGAGTTGCCTCACTAGTTGTTCCGCCGTTGGCCGCCATCTGGTCCAGGACCTCCGCATAATCGCCAGGATCGACCACCACGGTGGCGTACTGATGGTTCTTGGCGGCCGCACGCAGCATGGTGGGGCCTCCGATATCGATCTGCTCGAGGGCCTCCGCGGTGGTTACTCCGGGCTTATGGAGGGTCTCACTGAAAGGATACAGATTCACGACCACCAGGCCGATGGGTGAAATCTCATTTTCCTCAAGGGCTTTTTGATGAGCGGGGTCGTCATGCCGGGCCAGGATCCCACCATGAACAATGGGATGCAGGGTCTTGACACGCCCGTCCAGAATTTCAGGAAATCCGGTGTGATCGGAAACGGAGACCACCGGCACCCCCGCCTCTTCAAGGGCCCTAGCGGTACCTCCGGTGGAGAGAAGGCGCACCCCCATTTCAGCCAACCGCCGACCCAGATCCACCACCCCCTCCTTGTCGTAAACACTCACCAATGCGGTCTCGATTTTCATAGGCGCAGCTCCTCAATTATTCGCAGGCTCATCATAGATTCGCCTTCCTCCAAAGTCTAGCCCGGTCCGGGGAATGGTGCTTTGGTGTAATCGTGCTTTCGTGCAATCGTGCATAAAATTACAACGACCTTGCTGTGGGCGTACTCAGTACGCCCTTACACTCACTTCACAAACCTCGCTCCGGAAGAACGTCAAAATCTGGGTCAGGGGTTAGGATCTAATCTTCTCTGTGTCTTTGTGTCTCTGTGGTGATGTCAGCCTTACCTCCCCGCCCTTTCCTGTATAATCCAGGCGTGGCCTCGGACAGCCAGATATTGCAACAGCTTCCTTCCGTCAGCAAGGTCCTACAGCACGCTTCCGTTCAGCAACTGATCCAGGAATATTCCCACCCGCTGGTGGTGGATGAGATTCAGGAGCATCTGGACGAGTTGAGAATTGCGGTACAAAAAGGGCACCTTTCCGAAGCGGATCTTTCCCGGAAACTTTCCGATCTGGATGCGACGCTGCGCTCGAAGCTGGAAGCTCGTCTTTCCCCGTCATTGAGAACGGTGATCAACGCCAGTGGCGTCATAATCCACACCAATATCGGACGGGCTCCCCTCTCCGCTGAAGGAGCTGCAGCTATTCAGGAGATCGCCACCGGTTACTCCAATCTCGAATACGACCTGCAAGCTGGGCAGCGTGGACACCGGGATCTTCATTTTCAAGGAACCATCTCTCGTTTGCTGGGCTCGGAAGCCGCCACGGTTTGCAACAACAATGCAGCCGCCGTCTTGCTGATTCTCAATACCCTGGCACAGGGCAAAGAGGTACTGGTATCCCGGGGAGAACTCGTCGAGATCGGGGGATCCTTTCGTATTCCCGCCATCATGGAACGCAGCGGTGCCAGACTCAAGGAGGTGGGGACCACCAACAAAACCAAGATCTCAGACTACCGTGATGCTATCAATGAGAAGACCGCCCTGATACTTCGGGTTCATCCCAGTAATTACAAGATCGTCGGCTTCACCCATCGCCCCCGGATCAGCGAGCTGGTCGAATTGGCCCGGGAGCGCGGCATCCCCCTGGCCGAAGATGCGGGCAGCGGACTCCTTTTTTCCAGCACCACCTCTGCCCTCCAGGAGGAACCTTCCGTCGAGTCGGTCCTGTCCGAAGGCGTCGACCTGATCTGCTTCAGCGGAGACAAGCTGCTGGGTGGCCCGCAGGCGGGCTTGATCGTGG
>JAPYTY010000475.1 GCA_029942065.1 Acidobacteriota bacterium
CTTGCAGTACGCCGAGGAGCCCAAGGAAGCACAACACAGTCAGCGCGGATGGATGTGGAACTGTGTTAGACAATTTATGCATAATCCGGGTAAAGGTGCGAAGCACTCTTCTCCTGTCTCCTATCAGCCGGTCTGTGGTCTGCCGGTCTGTGGTCTGCTATGATCGACTTCTAATGAGCTATGGTTCTCGGCCTTATGTGACGATGGGTCCCACCCTGACGCCCACCGTCAAGAAGCTTGTGATCACCTGTGCCGCGGTTTTCTTGCTGCAAATCCTGGGTGCGGGCCGAGAAATCGTGGGCATTTTCGGTCTCACACCGATTCTGGTGGTGGGAAAACTCTTCTTGTGGCAAATTGGCACCTATCTGTTTCTGCACGGCGGTTTTGGCCACCTCTTCTGGAACATGCTGGCTCTTTGGATGTTTGGGTGTGAGCTGGAGCGCTACTGGGGCAGTCGGGAGTTCTTGAAATTCTTCCTGGTCACGGGCATGGGAGCCGGAATGCTGTCTGTCCTTTTTCAGCCTTTTTCAACCGTTCCCACCATCGGAGCGAGCGGCTCCATTTACGGGATCTTGATGGCCTATGGACTGATGTTTCCGGAACGTCACGTCTACCTGTATTTTCTTTTTCCGGTCAAGGTGAAGTATTTCGTGTCGGTTCTGGGGGTGATCGCTTTCGTTTCCGCCTTCAGTTCTCCCGGAGGTCCGATAGCCCATACGGCCCACCTGGGCGGAATGCTGTTTGGGTTCCTCTATATGAAGGGCTGGCTTTCCGTTTCCGGAGTCCGTCAGGGTTATCACCGCTGGAAATTGCAGCGAATGCGGAAAAAATTCAAGGTGTACGACAGCGAGAAGCCCAGCCGAAAAGACGATTTTTGGATCAACTGAAGAGCACTGGCCTTCGACCAGTGCGTTCCAGGTTCCAGGTTCCAGGTTCCACGTTCCACGTTTCCGGAGTGTGGGAGGCACCTCAGGTGCCGATTTCCGAATCCGCACCTCCGTGCGCTCCCCACTGTGCTGGCTGAAATTGGAGTGATAAGAAGAAGGGAGAGTTTGTCTTCTCTGTGTCTTTGTGTCTCTGTGGTAATTTTTTCCGCCTTTGTGGTGAAGGGCGAGCCCGCAACTGCACCAGAATCACTTTTATTAGAAAGGCCGAATCTGGCCACTGTCTGGAGGTCCCCGAGGTTGACGCCGGAAAGCTCCCCTTTCATACTGTTAAATGGGTTCAGCTACAGAGAAGACCTTTTTTTCGGCGGTTGATATCAGGGGTCACCGATGAAGTTTTCGCACATGCAGAATCGTTGGAAGCTGTTGTCTGGATATCTGACCGGATCCAGTGACTTGCAAGCTTTTCCCATGACCCTGATTGTCGAAAATACCGCCAAGTGCAACCTGGAATGCCCCATGTGTCCCCGGGAGTTCGGCTATTACCCCCCGGAGGACTTCGACTTCACTGTTTTCAAGCAGATCATCGATGAGGTGCGGCATCAGACGGAGTTGGTGTTTCCCTGGGGAGCCGGCGAACCGATGATGAATCCCGACATCTACCGGATGATCCGTTATTGCAAGGATGCGGACATCTATACGGTGGTCTCCACCAATGCAACCTTGTTCAACGAGGCCCGGAGTCATCAACTGATTGACTCGGGGTTGGACAATTTGATCATCGCCTTTGACGGCTCCACCCCCGAGGTGTACGAGAAGTATCGGAAGGGTGCTAATTTCGAGAAGGTTCGAGCCAATATCTTGCAGTTTTTGGACGTCAAGAAACGCAGAAAAGCAGACCTGTTTGTGGTGCTTCAGATGGTGCGTCTTCCGGAAAACCAGCATCAGGTCAAGGACTTCCACAAAATGTGGTCGATTGAAGGGGTCGATGAAATTCGTATCAAAGAGGATGAAATCGTCATCCCGGAAGTCGCCCTGGAGGAACGAATTCATCATGATCGCCGTCGGCATCCGTGTTATCAGCTCTGGCAGGGCCCGGCCACCATCAATTACAAAGGGGATTTCTTCCCATGCTGTCACATGTGGCAGTCCGAGCCGATTGGCAACATCAATGATCAATCT
>JAPYTY010000476.1 GCA_029942065.1 Acidobacteriota bacterium
GTGCTGGATCCGGCCGAACTGCTGGCTGAAAACCTGAAGCTGTTCGGACCGTGAATGCTGGTTGAAGACCAGCCGTTTCACGTTTCAGATTTCGGGTTTCAGATTTCAGGTGTCCGGAGTGTGGGAGGCGCCGAAGAAAAGCTGACAACTGACAGCTGACAAGAAAAAAGGAGTTCTGCGCCGATTCCGGAGAGCCGCTCGCAGAGCGGCCGCTACAAAATTGTGCCAATGCCCTTAGACAAAAAAAGGGGCGCCTGGCGGCGCCCCTTTGAATACATCCACTTGATTCGCCTTCTAGAAGACCACCTTCAAAGCAAACTGGATTTGCCGTGAAGTGGTGGAAGTCTGGGTGATGGCCAAGGCTGCTCCTGAGGGCACACCGGTTGCACTGGTGAAGAGGTTTGCACCTGTCTTGCGCCAGTTGGCCCGGTTGGCCAGGTTGAAGACCTCAAACCGGAACTGCAGATCCGCCGCTTCGCTGAGTGCGGTGTCCTTCGTCAGGGCAAAATCGAAGACGGCCACGCCCGGTCCATCGACGGTATTGCGGGCGGCTGTTCCCCAGAACCCCGGGGGTGCCAGCTGAAAGGAACTGGGATCGAAGTACTTCTGCGGTTCTCTTCCACCGTTGAGTACCGGGCTGGGATCGGCACCGGGAACCAGGTCCGGTCGTTGAGCTACGTCGGAGGTGTTACCCTGGCGAGCCCGGTCGAAGGTCACTCGAACATTCAGGGGAGGGCCTGTGGTCAAACTTACCAGTCCACTCACCTGCCATCCGCTAATGAAGTTTCCCAAAAATCCGGTGGTGCCGCTTCCAAACATCTTCTCCCGGCCAAAGGGCAGTTCGAAGGTGGCGTTGGCCGAAAACACATGAGGCACATCGAAGCTGGCCCGTGACCGGTCCAGCTTGCGGTCAAAGTAGGTCTGGCGGACTCCGTTGGGTCCGGTCCCTACAGCATCGGAATTAGCGGTGTTGGAACCCTCGTCAAGCGCCTTGCTCCAGGTGTAGCTCAACTGGTACTGATAGCCCTGACTGAAGCGTTTTTGCAGCCCCAGGCGTATGGAGTTGTAAAAGGAATTGCGGTCCCACACATACATGCGCATCTGGGTGAAGGTATCGTTGCGGCGCACGGTGCCCTCGGGCCAGAAGTAGCGGCCGTCCTTGATGGTGTGCTGTCCGATATTGACATCCTGCAGACCGCTCAGCTTGATGCCACGAGAACCGGCGTAGCCAAGGGTCACAACCGTGTCGGGCACCAACTCTCGCTGAATGGTCAGGTTGTACTGAACCACATAGCTCTGGTTGGGAGTCCCGTAGGTAAACGGCGAATCCTTGATCCCGGCAATTCCTCTGGTACGAACACCCTCAAGAACATCAGGCCATGCCGGAAAACCCAGGTTGACCTTCGAGAAGAAGGGGAACTGAGACTGGGGCCCCAGCAGCCGGGTTGTGTCCAGCAGGTCATAGAAGATCCCTCCGGCAGCCCGGATCGACATCTTCCCGTCTCCGAACGGATCCCAGGCCAGGCCCAGGCGGGGCGCAAAATTCTTCAGGGAAGGATTGCGAAACAGAACGGGATTACCCAGACGAACCGTGGTATCGCTCGGCTTGGCGATATCCCCGAGTCTTCCGCCGACTTCGCTGGGGTTCTTATAGAACTCGTAGCGCACTCCCATATTCATGGTCAAATTGGGGGTCCACTTGAAATCGTCCTGGATGAACAGGCCGACAATGGTGTGCCGATAGCCCAGACGGATCAGCGGACCACCCACGTTGCGCTCAAAGCCGGCAGGAAGCTCACCCTCGGGATTGATCTCTCCCAGCTTGGAAAACAGCACCAGCGGCTGGGCTTGCAAAAAATTGGTGTAGTTCACCATGATAGCGGTGCCGTGGGCGAAAACGCCATTGAGAATGTTGAACTGATTGCGGGTGAGCTTGGCACCGAACTTGATGGAATGACGGCCCTTGGTCCAGATCATGTTGTCGGCAAACTCAAATCGGTTCAAAGGCTGATCCAGATGGGTCAGCTCCGAGGGTCCCCATCCCTGGATGTTGCCGCCAAACACA
>JAPYTY010000477.1 GCA_029942065.1 Acidobacteriota bacterium
TTCGGTCGGAGCAATACGGTTTCGGACCTCCACAGGGGGAAGAAAATAGGTATGACACATCCCTAACGGTCCGAAAATGCGTTCAGCGGTGAAATCGTGCAAAGGCTGGCCACTCACCTGGCGAACCACCTCTGCCAGAACGATATAATTGATGTCGCTGTAAATGAAAGCTTCCCCCGGAGGTGCCACCAGTTCCTCTTTCAGTGCTCTTTTTATGCCAACTTCATGCCCTTCCCAGCGTTGGTCCAGATCCAGGTCGGGGCGCAGACCCGAGTGGTGGGTCAACAGTTGAAGAATCGTGACCGCCCCTTTTCCATTCTGTTCGAACTCGGGTAAATACACCGACACCGGATCAGTCAGCGATAGTTTCCCCTCCTCCACCAGGAGCATGACAGCGGGAGCCGTGGCCAAAATCTTGGTCATGGATGCCACATCGAAGATGGTGTCAATCAAGACAGGCTCCGTGCGAGGAACCAAGCTCCTGGAACCAAAGGCCTTCCGGTAGACAACTTTTCCCTTGCGCGCTACCAGAACCACCGCGCCAGGAGTGTCCTTCTCCTGGATGGCCCGTTGAATCACGGCATCCAACCGAGCCAACCGAGCACTCGACATCCCGACCTCTTCAGGACTTGCCAGGGAAAGGGGTTGTGCCTGAATTCCGCCGATCACCACCAGCAAGATCAGCCCTCTCAAAAGCATTCATCCCCTCCAGCCGGGAGCAACCGGCCCAATTCTTTCGGTCAAAGTTCGTCGTAGAGAGTCGTTCCGAGGCACTAAATGTATTTCAGTGGCATACTATCATCGTGCTCCGACCGGAAAAAAGCTTATGACGATCGACCCTCAAGCCGCTTACCTCACCCGATTCGAGCAGCAAAGCGAGGAACTCATGCTGCTCAGGAGTGTTCTTCAGACCCTCTCCTGGGACCAGGAAACAATGATGCCGACCCAGGGGGGTGCCTTTCGAGCCAGGCAGATGTCCGCTCTTTCTGCCTTCCACCACCAGAAACTCACCGACCCCTCGCTGGGAGAAATCGTCGATGCTCTCCAGGACGCAGAACTGGATTTATGGGCAACGGCTGCAATTCAAGAAATCGGCCGGGAACGGGAAAAGGCCATGCGACTTCCCGAACGTCTGGTCCGAGAGTTGGCCGAAACCACTTCCCTGGCCTATGAAGTCTGGGTTCAGGCCCGCGGCAACTCGGACTGGCCTCAGTTTTCACCCTGGCTTGAGAAAATTCTGCGACTCAAGCGCGAAGAGGCCCGTTGCCTGCGGAAATCAGATTCTCTGTACGATGCCCTTCTGGATCACTACGAGCCGGACATGACGGTTCAGAAACTGGATGCGCTGTTTGCCATCCTGAGACCTCGGTTGACCGATTTACTCAACCAGATTCAAACCTCCGACAGGCAGCCCGATCGGGATCTGCTCCAGGGTCATTTCCCTGCCGCCGGACAACAGGACTTCGGGCGGCAAGTACTCTCCGCCATGGGATTCCAGTGGGAAGCCGGTCGACTGGATCGTTCACCGCATCCTTTCTGCACCGGACTCTCCCCGCTGGATGTTCGGATCACGACCCGCTACGCAGAAGATGACTTCTCTTCCTCGCTGTTTGGCGTCATTCACGAGGGGGGTCATGCTCTGTACGAGCAAGGATTGGGTTCTGCGCACTATGGGTCCGCTGCCTGTGATTCCATTTCCCTTGGGATCCATGAATCCCAATCTCGTCTTTGGGAAAATCAGGTGGGTCGGAGCTGCGCCTTTTGGGAGCACTGGTTCACACACCTCAAGGAGGTCTTCCCGGGTCAGCTGGATCACATCTCAATCGACACTCTGGTACAGGGTATCAATCGAGTCGAGCCTTCTCTGATCCGAGTTGAGGCCGACGAGGTATCCTACGGCCTTCATGTCATCCTGCGTTATGAATTGGAAAAACTCATGATTGAGGGGGATTTGGAAGTCCCCGACCTGGAGGAGGCCTGGAATGCCAAAATGGAGGAATACCTGGGCGTCGTTCCCTCCAACGCTTCGGAAGGAGTTCTCCAGGACATTCACTGGTCT
>JAPYTY010000478.1 GCA_029942065.1 Acidobacteriota bacterium
TACCATCACCGCTAATGGTGGACTGAATAAATTCCCCGAATGGTCCTTTGACAATAAGCAGCTGGCCTTCGTGACCACGCTTCCCGGAGTCCCCCGCTGGGAATTGTGGATTCAAAATTTAGCGGGAGGCCGGGTCGTGATGCCCGCTCCTTCTTCCTACGTTTCATCCCCGGCTTTTTCTCCTGACGGCGAAACAATCGCTTTTTCGGGACGCCGTCCGAAGCGGCAGGATGCGGGGATTTTCGTGGCCAATATCGATGGCACGGGACTCCGCAATCTGAGCAATAATCCCGCCATTGACACCTCTCCGACCTGGAGTCCGACTGGACAGCAAATCGCTTTTATCTCGGATCGCACGGGTTCCCCCCAGCTGTGGGTGATGGACTCGGATGGGACCAATCTCCAGCGTCTGGTGACCGAAGGAGGTCACTGCGACAGCCCCGATTGGTCGCCTGACGGCCGTTTCATTGTTTATTCCTGGCAGGCGCCCTCTCAGTGGAGACACGACGTTTATGTGATCGAGGTGGCGACGGGGAAGATCGTTCAGCTGACTTCGGGCCGCGGAGACAATGAAAGTCCTCATTGGTCCCCGGATGGGCGGCATGTGGCCTACCAGAGCACTCGCACCGGAACCAAGCAAATTTTCGTGATGAACGCCGATGGTAAGAACCTGACCCAGATCACCGCCTACGGCGTCAATGAGTCCCCCTCCTGGGCCGGCTACCCGGTGGTTGAAGAGCCGGAAGAGGAGGCCCTGGAGGAAGAAGGCGAAGGCGGTACCCGGGGGATGCAAGACCCGGAGGAAACCCTTGAGTTGGAAGAGCCCCTCCAGGAAATCAAGGGACCCGATTGACCTTTGGCCGGTGGTTGACCCGTGTTTGGCATAATGCGGGGTAGAAAGGAACGCTCCATGAGACAGTTCAATTCAGTCCCCTCGAAATTGTTTTGCGGCGTAGCCGTCGTGCTGATTTTCTCCTCCTGCGGGGGAGGGCCCTCCCGGCCGGTAGTCAGGGCGCCTGCTCCTTCAACAACTGGAGGGGGTCCTTCGGCTTCCTCCGATGCCCCCGCTCCGACGGTCACGATCAGCGCCTCGGCCACAACCATCGAGCGCAGAAGCCCGACCACACTGACCTGGCAGTCCACCGATGCGTCATCGCTGGTGATTGACAGCGGTGTCGGCAACGTGGATCAAAACGGTTCCATGGAAGTGGCTCCTCTGGAATCCACCACCTACACAGCGACCGCGACGGGCCCGGGAGGAGACGCGAAGGCCAGTACCCGGATAACCGTGGTGCCACGATCCAATGATGTCAGCCTCACTTCCACCGACCTGGAACGGCTGCAGAGGGCCATTGATGAGGGCCAGGTGGAACCCATTTTCTTCGCCTATGACAAGGCCCAGCTATCGGCTGAAGCCAGAGGCATCCTTGAGGCCAATGCTCGAGTCTTTCGACAATATGAGCGGGTCAGCGTCATTATCGAGGGTCATTGCGATGAGCGCGGAACGGAAGAGTACAACCTTGCCCTCGGCGACCGGCGGGCCCAGGCCGTCAAGAGCTATCTGGTCGAGTTGGGAATTCCGGGTAGCCGCCTGGAAACTATTTCGTTCGGTGAGGAACGGCCTTTTGCTCCGGATCACACCGAGGCGGCCTTCAGGCAGAACCGGCGGGCCCATTTTGTCGTAAATCGGTGAGCGAATAACTTGCTGACCGGCTGAGTGTTGTCTGGAAGGAGCGCGGTCCGGGTCGCTTGATTTGAATCGATCGAAGGGTTGGGGATAAACTTTCCTCAAGGGAGATTACCATGAAAAACATAGGTCTGGCTGCAACCCTTCTGTTGTTGTTTTTACCTTCCTGGGCCCTGGCGGGGACCGAAGAAGAGCTGGTCCGTCTTCAGAACGATGTCCTGCAGGTGCAAAATCAGATTCGCCTGCTGCAGAAAAGCACCGATGAAAATGGGTCGGTCCTAAAGTCCCTGCTGGAGCAGCTCAATGATCAGATCGCCAACGCCAATGTGCGAATGGAAGCCCTGACCGAGGCTCTTCAGAGTCAAAAGA
>JAPYTY010000479.1 GCA_029942065.1 Acidobacteriota bacterium
AAGAAAAAAGGAATCCCGCGCCGATTCTGGAACAAGTGCACGAACAAATGAACAAACGAAAAGAAATCAGGAGACAGCTGTTTCCTGATCCTCCAGAGCCGAATCGATCTCCAGAATGATCTCCTCCGCTTTGGCCACCCGGTCCTGGGCATCGCGGATGGGTCGGCCCACCACAAGATAGTCGGCGCCCCTTGAAATTGCCTCAAAGGGCGTGGTATAGCGCTTCTGATCGTCCGAACCAGCTCCCTGGGGTCGGATTCCCGGGCACACCAGGATAGGATCATGGTCACTCAGCGTTTCTCTCAGGATCGGCACATTCTGTCCCGAAGTGACCAGGCCATCACAACCGTGTTTCATGGCCATCTCTCCACGCTTCTGAACAAATTCTTCCAGGCTCCCGGACCCACCCAGATCTCCCTGACCCAGGCTGGTGAGCAGGGTCACGAACAGGATCTCCAGATTGCTGGTCCCCTTCCCTTCCCGGGCGGCTTCGACCGTCTGACCCTCACCATGAATAGTCAGGAATTTCACGCCAAGACGGGAAACCTCGGAAACCGAACGACGGACCGTCTCTCCGATGTCATACATCTTGAGATCGAGAAAAACATTCAGATCCTGGTCCACCAACCACTTCACCACGTTGTTCCCGGTGGCAATAAAGAGTTGAAGACCGACCTTGAAAAAACTGACGGTTTCCTTCAGTTCATGGACCAGTTGCCTGGCCTCCTCCTCCGTCCCCACATCCAGTGCGAAGATTAGGCGATCGGCTGCCGGCAGGTTGTGCTTCCCCATAGGGCCCATTGTAGCATCGCCCTCTCGCCATGATCGAGGCCGTTCGTTGACAACTCCGGGGTGGGGAGACTAGTCTGGGTTTCGTGGGAGACTCTTCACCCAAAAGGGTTGGAAACCCTCACAGGCTTCCTTTCAATTCGTCTGGGAAACAGCAATGAAAAAATTCGTTGGCATCGCCGCGCTGATCTTTTTGATCCTTCTGGCAATCCAATCGACCCGCTCGGTCTTTCAGGATGAAACGTCCCCGGGAGACGGCCTGCGCATCGTCTCCCTGGCCCCGAATTTAACCGAAATCCTCTTCGAACTTGGCCTGGGAGATCAGATCGTGGGAGTCACCAACTATTGCACCTATCCTCCCGAGGCGCTGGAGAAGGAAAAAGTAGGAGGATTCATCAATCCCAACCTGGAGAAAATCGTCAGTCTCAAACCCGACCTGGTGGTTTCCGAGCAGTGGCCCTCCTCCAGAACCGTCCCTCGTCTCAGAGAATTCGGTTTGCAGGTCCTGGAGGTAATCAGCCCCAGGTCGTTCGAGGAGATCTACCAGGTCATTCGAGGTGTGGGCGAAGCGGTCGATCGATCCCGGGACGCCGAGGAGTTGATTGACCGAATGGAGCAGCGCCTCGAGGGCGTCCAGGCCAGGGCATCCAGGCTCGGCCGCTCACCTTCCGTTTACGTGGAAATCGACCTTCCCTCCTGGACCATCGGCAAGCAAAGCTTCATCACCGAAGCGCTGCTCCTGTGCGGGGCCCACAATCTATTTGAGGACGTCGATAAAAGATCCTTCCAGGCATCGAAGGAAATGATTGTGGATCGAAACCCGGATGTTGTTGTGGCTTACACCGTGGCCGCCCCGGCCATTAGCCGAAGACCGGGGTGGGATGGAATCAAGGCGGTTCAAGATGGGCACATCATCGATGATCTGGAGCGAAGTCTGCTTTCTCACGGCAACCACCGACTCGTCGAAGGCATGGAACAGTTGCAGGCTCGCCTCCTCGAAATGATGGAGGCACCATGAAGGGCGGTTCTTTGCTCTTGGTTCTGCTGATGGCCATGCTTCTGCTGGCGGGGGGAGCGGTCTTTATCGGACCGGTCTCGGATCCCTCGTGGACCATTATCCAGGAGATTCGTCTCCCCCGGGTGCTGTTGGCCATCATCGTGGGAATCGGACTGGCGGGGGCGGGGGCGGTCCTCCGGCCCGAAGGGGGCGGCCGGATGCGCAGCAAGTTGCTGGAACTCAGTGGATAGTT
>JAPYTY010000480.1 GCA_029942065.1 Acidobacteriota bacterium
CTGTGGTTCAGGTGGCTTTGTTTTGTGGCCGGAGCAGTTCGCATGGTTTCACCCTAATAAGTTAAAATGCAGTTTTGAAGTAGGCACCAAGCAGGAGGGCGTTCATTGAAATCATCCTTGGATCTTGTCATCGTGAGTCCCGGCAACAACCGGGTCATTTACCAGGACCTTGCCCGAGAATA
Organism: Acidobacteriota bacterium; assembly: GCA_029942065.1. GTDB lineage: Bacteria > Acidobacteriota > UBA6911 > RPQK01 > JADFOI01 > JAPYTY01. Next base: position 183 of record JAPYTY010000480.1, read on the forward strand.
CGCGGCAGTAGAACCCCCGGTGTGGGCCGGATTACTGGCGACCTTCGCCAGGAAGAAGGGCTACCAGGTCGCCATCATTGATCAGGAAGCACAGGGACTGGAGCCGGAGATCATCGCCGAGCAGTGTATCGAGTACAAGCCCAAACTGGTCGCCGTGGTCGTATATGGCCAGCAGCCGTCCGCCTCGACCCAGAACATGACGATGGCTGCTTCAATTTGTTCGGAGATCAAGAAACTGGATCCCGAGTTGAAAACTCTCATGCTTGGAGGACACCCTTCGGCCTTGCCCGAGCGAACTCTCAACGAGTCGGAATCCGATTTTGTCTGTCAGGGCGAAGGCCCGATGACCCTGGAGGGTCTTCTTCAGGTGGAGAACCTGGAGGATGAATCCCTGTACAGCAAGGTGCCGGGTCTGTGGTACCGGGCGGGGGGCTTTCCAACCTTCACCCACCCTTCCCCGGTCATTGCCCAGAATGATCTGGCCGAGGTACTCCCAGGTGTGGCATGGGATTTATTGCCGATGGATGTGTATCGTGCCCACAACTGGCACTGTTTTGACCATATTGATCAGCGGGAGCCCTATGCCGCTTTGTACACCAGTCTGGGATGTCCCTTTCGGTGTTCCTTCTGCTGCATCAACGCCCCCTTTGGAAAACCTGCCCTCCGCTGCTGGGATCCCGATTTTGTCATCACCGAACTCGATCTTCTGGCGACGAAGTACCAGGTGAAGAACATCAAGATCGTCGACGAGATGTTTGTCCTGAATCCGGGTCATGTCATGCGCCTCTGCGATTTGATCATCGAGAGAGGATATGACTTCAACTTCTGGGCTTACGCGCGGGTCGATACGGTCAAGGATCACTTTCTGGAAAAGCTCAAGAAAGCCGGCTTTAACTGGCTTTGTCTGGGAATTGAATCAGGAAGTAAGCATGTCCGAGATGGAGTGGACAAGGGCCGGTTCCAGGAGGAAGACATCTACACGATCGTCAAGAAAATCCAGGAGGCCGGGATTTATGTGCTGGGAAATTTTATCCTCGGGCTTCCTGACGAAAATTTTGCTTCCATGCAGGCCACGCTCGACATGTCGGTTGAACTGAATTGTGAGTGGGCCAACTTCTACTGTGGGATGGCCTATCCCGGCTCGCAATTGTACAACGATGCTTTGGAGAAGGAGTGGGTCCTGCCGGCGCAATGGCACGACTTCTCACAGCACTCCTTCGAGATGCTTCCTCTTCCCAGCCAGCATGTTCCAGCGGAAGAAATTATTGCCTTTCGGGATATGGCCTGGCAGATGTATTTCAAGAATCCCCGCTATGTGGATTCCCTTCGTGACAAGTTCGGTCAAGCAGTAGTGGATCACCTCACCGCTCTGACCGAAATTACACTTCCACGTAAATATGCCAAGCCGCCGGGTACCCCTCCCAGAGTGATAGCAGCCTGAGGCTGGAAGGATCCAATGAAAACAACCCTGCTGGTGCTGTCTCTCAATGAAATTGAGGGTATGAAGCGGATGATGGTTCAGATCGATAAGGAGTGGTGCAATCAGATTCTGGTGGTCGACGGGGGCTCAACCGATGGAACCATTGAATATGCGAGGGATCAGGGGTACGAGGTCCTGGTTCAGGTGAAGCCGGGCCTGATGAATGCATATCGAGAAGCCTATTCTCATATCAAGGGCGATATCGTGATCCCTTTCAGTCCGGATGGCAACTCCCCGGCCGAAGTCATTCCGCGCCTCATCAAGAAAATGGAAGAAGGCTACGACATGGTCATCGCCTCCCGGTACTTGCCCGGTGCCCACAGTGATGACGACACACCGATCACAGCACTGGGGAACTGGGTCTTTACCAGA
>JAPYTY010000481.1 GCA_029942065.1 Acidobacteriota bacterium
CACCGGCGTATTCCTGCAGGTAAAGCCCATCACCATGGCACCGATCCTGAAGGAGCACCTCTTCTCACGGACGGATACGACCATCTTCACATCGGCCACACTCACCACCAACAACGACTTTGAATACTTCAAGGCTAGATTGGGCATTCCCGAGCCCAGAGAAGTCGTGACCACCAGTGAATTTGACTACGCCGAACAATCCATGCTCTACATCCCCCAGATTCCCGAGCCCCGCTCAAGCGACTATCCTTCCCTTGCTCTTCAGGAAATCCGGAAACTCCTGGATTTGACCGAAGGCAGCACCTTCTTGCTCTTTACCAGCTTCGCTCACATGAACCGCGTTTACGAGACGCTGGCCAAGGAAATTTCCTTCCCCCTCCTGCGCCAGGGTGATTACCCCAAGAATCGTCTCCTGGAAGTTTTCCGAGAGACCCCCCATGCCGTCCTTTGCGCCACCTCGAGTTTCTGGCAGGGAGTCGATGTGCAGGGAGATGCGCTTCGCGCGGTCGTCATTGACAAACTGCCCTTTCTGGTGCCCACCGAACCTCTGGTCGCTGCCCGCATCAACTGGCTTGAAAAAGAAGGAGAAAACCCTTTCCTGAGGTATTCGGTGCCTGAGGCTATCATTACCCTGAAACAGGGACTGGGCAGGCTGATCCGTTCGCGTCAGGATCGCGGCATTCTGGCCGTCCTCGACAGCCGTCTTCGCACCCGAAGTTATGGCCAACTCTTCCTCAAAAGCTTGCCAAACTGTCCTGTGACCGATAAAATTGAGGAACTGCGGCACTTCTATCATCAAGATGCACCAATGAACACAGATACGGAGTGAATATTATGAGAATAACAACAGTACGGTTTTTCCTGGGCATCCTTCTCCTGTCTTGGCTCATACCCTCGCTCGAGGCCCAGATTGGCAACATCAGAGGGAAGGTAACGGATCAGGAAGGCACCCCCCTCGAAGAAGTTTTGATCAGGATCGAGGGCATCGAGGTGTCGAGAAAATACGAGGTGAAAACCGATGCCAAAGGAGAATACTTTCACGGCGGCGTGAGCCGGCAGGGAACCTACCGTGTGATTGCTGAAAAAGATGGCTTCAAAAGAAATTATGTTGAGGGCCTCCGACCAGCGACTGATCGCAGAGGTGATACGGGTGTGGCCGACTTCGTCCTGACACCCGGAGCAGCCGGTCGCTTGGCTTTCGAACTCACCGACGCAGAACTCCAGGCAATAGAAGAGGGAACAGGCGATTCGGAAGAACGGGCGGCGGCGGCGGCTCAGGTGAGATTACAACTGGACGAGGGCCTGGGGCTCTTCAATCAGGGACAATATGAACAGGCCTTGACTGCCTTTAACAGTGCGCTGGAACTGGATGACCCACAGCCTGCCCTGTGGGCCAATCTGGGCAACACCTACTCCAAACTAGACCAGCCGGAACAGGCCCTGGAGGCTTATGAAAAGGCGATCGCAATAGCTCCCGAGGACGCCACCCTGTACCAGAACCTGGGGGGCATTTATGCCGCCATGGGAAACACGGACAAGGCTCGGGAACTCTATGAACAGGCCGTTACCCTGAGTGCCTACGGTGACCCCAAGGATGCCGCCAGCAACTACTACAACATGGGCGTCACCTTCATCAACTCGGGCCAGACTGAAGATGCCGTCGAAGCCCTGCAAAGCGCTATCGAGGCAGATCCTTCCTACGCGGAGGCCTACTACCAGCTGGGCGTTTGTTTCCTGGGCATGGGACAGATGGAAGATTCAGTGAACAGCCTGAAGCACTATTTGGAAATAGCGGCTAACGGTCCCAATGCAGAAGTGGCCAAGCAGTTGGTGGATTCGCTACAATAAGGCGAAACAAGAATTAAGAATCCAAAATTTGGAGTCAGGAAAAGCGCGCTTCGCGCGCAGAGAAACTCCTCGCTTAGGCTCGGAATGGAGAAACGCGTCGCCCATGCTCCGCGTGGAGAACGATCCGGTTTTGTATGTCGGGCTGGCTTCGGATTTGGAGCTTCGTTTTCAGGATTTTCGCTC
>JAPYTY010000482.1 GCA_029942065.1 Acidobacteriota bacterium
CATCAAGATCATGTCGGTGCTCTACCACGGGGTGCCCCTGGTTTATGGAGATCTGCTGGTGGTGGGTTCCAACAGTACACCGGGGGGCGTACGCGCCTTTGATGCCGTGACCGGAGACCAGGTATGGGAGTTTATTGCGGTACCTAAAGAGGGAGAATTCGGCTACGACACCTGGGAGAACGACAGCGCGGGCGATCAGACCAACGTCTACCATTGGGCCTTTTCCATGACCATGGATGCTGAGCGCGGCCTTCTCTATGCCGTCTTCGAGAGTGCGGGGCCCCACGATTTCTGGGGCGGGAACCGGCCCGGCGACAACCTGTTTGCCGGCTCGGTGGTGGCGCTCGACATCGCGACCGGAGAGCGTCAGTGGCACTTCCAGGTGGTGCACCACGATCTGTGGGATTACGATCTGACCCAACCCCCGGTACTCCTGGATGTTACGATCGGTGGTGCAGAGGTTCCCATCCTGGCCCTGTCGGCCAAGACGGGGTACATGTACATCTTGAACCGGGAGACGGGTGAGCCGGTGTTCGGCATCGAGGAGGTGCCGGTACCCCGGAGCAATGCCCCGGATGAGAAAAGCTCGCCCACCCAGCCGATTCCGGTGAAGCCACCCCCCATCGCCAAGGTGAGCTATGGTCCCGAGGACCTGGTCACGGCAGAGGACACCACCGAAGAGCATGCCCGGTTCTGCCGGGAACTGGTCGAGCGAAGCGGCGGTTTTTACAACGCAGGGCCCTACACGCCCTATGCCTACCGGGCCCCCGGGGCCCCGCCCCGCTCGAGCATTCACTTTCCCGGTTCGGTCGGCGGTGCCAACTGGGGAGGTTCCGCATCGGATCCGACGCTGGGCTACGTCTTTGTCAACACCATGGATGAAGCCAGTTTTGGCTGGGTCGAAGAACATCCCAATCCGGATGCGCTTTTTGCCTATCGGCGCAATAGCATCGTTGGCCCGATGCAGCGCTTTCACTGGTTCGAAGGGGGCCCGGAGGTCGGCAACGTCATCGGTTCGGGGGAGAGCGCCTGGTTGTGCAACAAACCCCCCTGGGGAAACCTGGTGGCCGTCAACGCGGCGACCGGCGACATTGCCTGGAAGGTCCCTCTCGGCATCACCGAGGAGCTTCCGGAAGAAAAGCAGAGAACCGGACGGGTGAGCTTTGGCGGTCCCATCACCACGGCGGGAGGACTGGTTTTTATCGCCGCCACCAACGACCGGCGCTTCCGCGCCTTCGATTCCAGAACGGGCAGGGAACTCTGGGTCACCAAACTGGCCATGAACGCGCGTGCCGTGCCCATGACCTATCTGGGAAGAGACGGCAGGCAGTACGTGGCAATCGTGGCAGCCGGGGCCTCCCATATCGACAATCCGAGCCCCCCCGATAACCAGGCCCTGGTCGTTTTTGCACTACCGGAATAGGATCGCTGGCCTTTGACCAGCGCGTTCCACGTTCTAGGTTCCACGTTCCAATTTGGCACGATCCTGCAGCCTGTTGTAGGGGCGCACTGAGTGCGCCCGCAGCAAGGTCGTACCGACTTCACCACGAGACCCAAAGACACAGAGAAGAGAATTCTTTTCTTTGTCTTATCTTCCCAGTCTTTGCCATCATCGCAAGCCCGTTGTAGCGGCCTTCCGGAATGTGGGAGGCGCCTCAGTGCGCCGATTCCGGCCTACCGCACCACAGCACCAGACCGCCAAGCGGCTGAAGGCTATCCTGGCCCCCATCATCCGGGTTAAAATGACCGGACCAATTTTGAGTCAACGTCAGTCCGGAACACTTGAATCTTTGTAGGAGATACCCAAATGAAGGCAAAAAGCGTTTTAGATGCAGCCGGAGTAGCGGTTGTCATGGCCCATTTCCTGGCCTTTGTGGGAACCGGAGTCAGCGCCCAATCCGGCGGCCAGGCCGTTGCCATCGACAACGATGATCTGGGCGGAGTGGTCACCAGCAGCCAGGGTCCGGAGGCGGGCGTGTGGGTGATCGCGGAAACCAACGATCTCCCCACCCGGTTCGTCAGGATCGTGG
>JAPYTY010000483.1 GCA_029942065.1 Acidobacteriota bacterium
ATCATGATCCTGATGGCGTAAACCCATGATGACGCCATCATCGGTCCAGGCATTGACCACCAGACACTCGGGCAGATCCTCCCGCCGCAACACGAGAGAATGGTAACGGGTTGCCTCGAAGGGGTTGGGAAGATCCGACAGCACCGAGTCCCCGTCGTGGAAAATCGAGGATATCTTCCCGTGCATCAACCGGGGAGCCTGAACGACTTTCCCCCCAAAGGCCTCCCCGATGGCTTGATGCCCCAGGCATACACCCAGCATCGGGATGTTTCCGGCACATTTCTGGATCAGAGAAATCGATATCCCAGCATCGGCCGGTAGGCCCGGGCCGGGAGAGATCACGATTCCGTCAGGAGCCATCTCTCTGACCTCTTCAACCGTCACGGCATCATTTCGCCGAACCTGGATGTCACAGCCCAGCTCACCCAGATACTGCACCAGGTTATAGGTGAAGCTGTCATAGTTATCGATCACCAGGATACTCGTTTCAGGTTTCATGTTTCACGTTTCAAGTTGTAGCGGCCGCTCTATGAGCGGCCTGGCCAGCTGGTCAGCCATTTAGTCGGTCTTCTGACTTCTGACTTCTGTCTTCTGTCAGCTCTCTTCCGTCAGCTCCTCCCCCATTTCCAGGGCTCGAAACAGGGCTTCCGCCTTGTTCCGGCACTCTTTGTTCTCCAGTTCAGGAACGGAGTCGGCGACGATCCCGGCTCCTGCCTGGAGATAGGCCTTCCCTTGATGGAAAACAATGGTACGAATAGCAATACAGGTGTCCAGATTTCCCGAGTAGTCCAGGTAACCAATGGCGCCCGCATAGATGCCGCGCGGGGCGGGCTCGAGTTCTTCAATGATCTCCATGGCCCGTACCTTGGGAGCTCCGGTCACCGTTCCAGCCGGAAAACAGGCCTGGAGTGCATCGAATCGATCCAGCTTCGAGCGCAACCGGCCCCTCAAAGCGCTCACCAGGTGCATCACATGTGAATATTTCTCCACCAGCATGAAGTTCTCCACCTTGACCGAACCATATTCACTCACACGGCCCAGATCATTGCGTCCAAGGTCCACCAGCATCAGGTGCTCAGCCCGTTCCTTTTCATCGCTCAGCAGTTCTTGTTCGAGTTCGTCCTCCTCCTCTGGGGTCCTGCCGCGCCTCCGGGTACCGGCAATGGGCCGATACTCCAATTCGTTTCCCTGAACCCGAACCAGCATTTCCGGAGAAGATCCGGCCACACTCAGATCTCCCCGCTTCAGGAAGAACATATAGGGAGAGGGGTGGAGATAACGCAGGGCTCGATAGACGTTGAAGGGATCCCCTTGGAATTCCACCTCAAAACGCTGGGAAAGTACCACCTGGAAAATGTCTCCGGCCGTGATGTACTCTTTGGCTCGACCGACAGCTGCATGAAAATCCTGTTCGGAGAAATTGGAGGTCACATTCCCTGTTGTCCTGGTGCCGGCGGAAACCCCCAGCCTCAACCCTCCCTTCCGCTGATCCTCCAGCGGCTGTTCAAACAGCTTCTTCTCCAGCTCCCGGATCTGCTCCTCCCCTTTATGAGAAATGATGATGATCTGGTGTTTGAGATGATCGAAGGCCAAGATATTCGCATACCAATCCATTAACACGGGGCCCGAGCCCGCATCGAGTGCGGCCGTGTCGGCCGACTGTAAATCGGGCAATCGTTCAAATTCCCGGACCATCTCATAGCAAAAGGCCCCCACGGCTCCTCCGGTGAAAGGAGGAAGATCCGGATCAACCGCTTGGGTCTCGGGAAAGGTCCGGAAAAACTCCTCAAAATTGCCGTCAAAGCTATGCTCGGGATCAACTCCGATAAAAGAATACCGGCCGATTTTCTCGGCTCCCTCAACCGATTCCAGCAAAAATGCACGCTCCGCTCCCTTGGAGACCCGCAGGAATGCGGAAACCGGAGTGAGTAAATCAGCTAAAACGGATTTATGGTGAATCATGACCCCAGTCCCCTGACTCCTGACCGGTTGGCAGCCAACCTCAAAACCTGTGTCAATT
>JAPYTY010000484.1 GCA_029942065.1 Acidobacteriota bacterium
GGATTACCCCGTTTTTCACCTCGCCAGGCCGATGTGCTCTTCGTGGTGGGAACCATCAGTCAGAAAATGGCTCCCGTTCTGATCAACATCTACGAGCAGATGTGCGCCCCGAAATGGGTCGTGGCCTTCGGCGTCTGTACCTGCACGGGCGGATTCTACGATAACTATGCCACCGTCAGGGGGATCGACCACGTTGTCCCTGTAGATATTTATATTCCGGGCTGTCCACCCCGGCCTGAAACAGTCCTTCAGGGGCTGATACTCTTACAGGAGAAAATCCAGAAGCAGACGCAGGAAGTCTGAATCAGGTTGATCTGATCGACCTTCACTCACTCAAGGTTTTTTCTATCTGAATGCCTTTAAATAGTACTCTAGAAAGGATACGCAGTCAGTTCCAAGAGGATGTAGTGGAGCTGCACCAGCAGCTGGGACAGGACACTGTCATCATCTCCAAATCAGCGCTGGTACCTTTGGCCGGCTTTTTGAAGGAGGAACCCACATTACAGTACGACTTCCTCATGGACCTGACGGCCGTCGACTACTTCAAGAGAAAGCCGCGCTTCGAGGTGGTCTATCATTTCCTTTCTCTCCAGCACCTATTCAGGATTCGCGTCAAAGTTCCCCTCAGTGAACCCGACACGGAACTGGACAGCCTGGTGTCAATCTGGCCCTCGGCCAATTGGTACGAACGGGAAGTGTACGATATGTTCGGAATCAGGTTTGCGGGGCATCCTGATCTGAAGCGGATCCTGATGTACCCGGAATTTGAGGGGCATCCGTTGCGAAAGGATTACCCCATCGACAAGAGACAGCCCAGAGTCGGACCCAAAGACTGACTTTGCCAGGAGAAATCATCACCTCAGCACCTGGACCGAAAACAGCGACCATGCTCCTCAATGTCGGGCCCTCGCACCCGGCAACTCACGGAGTGATCCAGATCAAAGTGGAACTGGACGGTGAAATCGTGCGAAAGGCGGAGATTGAAATCGGTTACCTGCACCGTGCCTTCGAGAAACATAGCGAAACCGGAACCTACACCCAGTGCTTCCCTTTTACCGATCGGCTCAACTATGTCTCCCCCCTGATCTCCAACTTCGCGTTTGCCGCGGGCGTTGAAAAACTCATGGGTCTCACCATCCCTGAAAGATGCAGCTACATCAGAGTGATCATGAGCGAAATTTCTCGCATCACCGACCATCTCACCTGTGTCGGAGCCTCGGCTATGGAACTTGGAGCCGTTTCAGTGTTCCTGTACATGATCAAGGCACGGGAATGGCTCTACGAACTCGTCGAGAGCGTCACCGGAGCTCGTCTCACCATCTCCTATGGCCGCATTGGAGGGGTGAAAGCTGATTTTCCCGAAGGCTTCGATCAACAGTGCCGCACGGCTCTTGAAAAAACCCGAGAAGTGCTTGAAGAGGTACACGGGCTGCTCTCGGGAAATCGAATTTTTTACGATCGAACCCGAGGAGTTGGGATCATCTCAGCAAAAGATGCCATTGGTTACGGAATCACCGGGCCCTTCTTGCGTTCTACGGGTGTCAACTACGATGTGCGAAAGGCATTCCCCTACCTTGTCTATGACCGCTTGGATTTTGACATCCCGTGTGGAGAGGACGGAGACAACTACTCACGCTATCTGGTACGAATGGAAGAGATGGAGCAATCCATCAGGATTATCGAGCAGGCCCTGGACCAGATACCGGAAGGACCCACCAACGTGGACCCGGAAGGTAAAACCATCGATCCCGACTTGATGGCGGACCTGGGTAAATTCGGCAAGACTGCAGGCCTACTGCAAAATGAAGTCCTTATTCAGCCGACTCTTCAGGGTTCAGAAAAACGCTATCATGAGGGAATTTCGGCCGACTCGAAAACGGTCTCGCTCCCTCCCAAAGAGCAGGTTTACTCCAGCATCGAAGGATTGATGAACCATTTCAAAATCATCATGCTGGGACACGGGATTTGCCCACCCCAGGGGGATGTTTATTGTCCGGTCGAGGGCGCCAACGGAGAG
>JAPYTY010000485.1 GCA_029942065.1 Acidobacteriota bacterium
GATACGTGTCCAAGAAGCCGGCGGCCCTGAAGAGCTCCGTTTTGAGGAAGTTTCGTCTTCCGAACCGGGTGCTGATCATGTCCTGGTCAAGACCCAGGCGATCGGTGTCAATTTCATCGACATCTATTTCCGGGAGGGCCTTTATCCGGGGACTTTTCCCCTCACACCGGGCTTCGAAGCGGCCGGAGAAGTGGTAGCGGTGGGCCCTGAAGTTACCGAGGTCGGGGTTGGAGATCGTGTAGCCTACTCTTCGGTTATAGGAAGCTATGCCGAGCAAACCTCGGTGCCGGCTGACCAACTGGTTGAAATACCTGCGGATCTTGACTTTGAGACGGCGGCGGCCGTCATGCTGCAAGGCATGACGGCCCACTACCTTACTCATGCAACTTTTCCTTTGGCAGCGGGCCAGACAGCTCTGGTTCATGCGGCGGCCGGAGGAGTTGGACTACTGCTGGTTCAAATGGCAAAAATGTGCGGGGCGCGGGTCATTGGCACTGTTTCCAGCCAGGAAAAGGCCGATCTCGCCCGGGATGCGGGCGCCGACCACGTCATCCTCTATAACGAGACTAATTTCGAGGAAGACATCAAGGACCTCACCGACTCCCAAGGCGTGGAAGTGGTTTATGAATCGGTGGGGAAGACCACCTTTGACCAGAGTCTGAACTGCCTCAAGCCGCGGGGCTATATGGTGCTTTTCGGACAATCCAGCGGACCTGTTCCTCCTGTCGATCCACAGATTTTAAACGCCAAGGGCTCGCTTTTCCTGACTCGTCCCAGTATCTTTCATTACAACTCCACCCGGGAGGCGCTTCTGACCCGTGCCGGTCAGGTTCTCGGATGGGTGTCGGAAGGCAAACTCAAGGTACGAGTGGGTGAGCGTTTTGCGTTATCGGAAGCGGCCCAGGCCCACCGTGCTCTGGAAGGCCGCAAAACAACTGGCAAGGTGTTGTTGATACCGTAGTTAAGAGCACCGTTTCAGGTTTAAGGTTTCACGTTCCTGATTTCAGGATTTCGCTTTTCTCGCCTGGGGTTTCAAGCAATTAGGCAGCTCGAGATTAGTTCAAGTAAATGTTGGAGCCAAAGGCGGGCGGGAAAAGAACGTGAAACGTTAAAGGTGAAACCTGAAACGCGTTGGCCTTAGGCCAACGTCAAAGCTCCGACGGAACTTCTTCCTGGGTATAAGCCTGGATGACGTCCCCAATTTTAACGTCATTGAAGTTGGCGATGGAGACACCGCATTCATATCCCTCTTTGACCTCGTTGACATCGTCTTTGAAGCGGCGCAGCGAGTCGAGCTCACCTTCATAAACCACCACATTGTCTCTCAAGAGCCGAACCTGGGCATTGCGGCGAATCGTACCATCCTGGACATAGCTGCCGGCAATAACCCCGAATTTGGGAACGCGGAAGGTATCGCGAACCTCCATCCGACCCAGATCCTTTTCCCGGAAGGTCGGGTCCAGAAGTCCGACCATCGCCTGCCTGATCTCATCCCCGACCTCATAAATGACGGTATAAAGTCTCAGATCCACCTTCTCATGTTCTGCCAAATTTTGAGCGGTCCGTTCCGGTCGCACATTAAATCCGATCACAATGGCATCGGAGGCACTGGCCAAAAGCACATCTGATTCGGAAACCGCACCGACACCGCTGTGAATGGCCTTGACGGAAACCTTTTCAGTGCTGAGTTTTTCCAGAGAATCCACCAGCACTTCGACCGATCCCTGGGCATCGGCCTTCAAAACCAACCGGAGTTCCTTGAGGGTGCCGGTCTCCATCTGGGCATAGAGATCATCCAGGCTGACCCTCGATGACTGGGACAACTCCTGTTCCTTGAGTTCCTGCTGACGAAATTCTCCGATCTCACGGGCTCGTGCGGCGTTTTCCACCACCTGGAGGCTGTCTCCTGCCTCAGGAATATTCTGGAATCCGAGGATTTCAACGGTGCTGGTGGAAACTGATTCGGTGACCGGCTTTCCACGGTCATCAAACATGGCTCGCACCTTCCCAAAGAC
>JAPYTY010000486.1 GCA_029942065.1 Acidobacteriota bacterium
CCCGTAATATCTTCCCTACAGGAATGGAAGATACCGACCGCATTGTCCCGGCCCTGCTTACTGCAGGTGACATTTTTTCTCCGGCCGTCGCCGCCTTTTTACTGGTGGCGATGGTGGCTGCTGCCCTGTCTTCTCTGGACAGCGTGCTGCTGGTAACGGCCTCGACCTGTGAAAGGGACCTTGTCAACTTGTGGCGAGAAAAGGTATCCGAGAGTGCCTCACTTCGCGCCACCCGAATCTATGTGGTTGTTTTTGCATTCATCACCGCCCTGGTGGCACTCGATCCCCCGGGAGGAATCGTGACGCTCACAGCCTTCTCCGGGAGCCTGTACGCCGCATGTTTCTTCCCGGCCATCGTGCTGGGGCTTCACTGGTCCCGGGGCAACGGAACGGCCGTCGTGGCGTCTTTTGTGTCGGGAATCGGCACGCTGCTTTTGTGGGGGTACCTCCCCTTCGTGGCCGGCATCCACCAGGTCTTTCCTGCTCTTCTTCTCTCCTCGCTGACCTATATCCTCGTGTCATTCTGCTCCCCGGCCCATGGGGCCGAAGAGGTTCAGCGGCTCTTCGAGACCCCGCTGAAAGGCTGAAAATCGGGGATTGAAGGCGGGCCGAAAGAATTTTTGGGTAACCCTTGACTTTCCCTGCGAAAAGTTTCTAAACTGACCTTATTGAAATTGATTTTCAATTTCAATAAGGGGCTGAAAGCTAGCGAGGCAGCGGGATATCTTGATCAACGGCAGAAGCAGAGCCAACCACGGAACCAAGTCAGAAATTCGGTCTGGAAGGCCCCGCCGATCCTTTCCCTGGCTACTTTCCCTTGTCGTTTCCCTGGTTCTGACCACCGGGTTTGGGGCAGGCAACTCCACCCAGGCCGGCCCGGGTGGCTCCATTTCCGGACGGATACTCGACTCGGGAGGTGGCGTCCTCCAGAAGGTACGGGTCACCCTGCGAGATCAGGGAACGGAGCTTCAGCTCACCTCGATCACAGACGAATCGGGAAATTATCGCTTTGAAAATCTGCCCGCCGCTTCCTACTTTCTAAGTACGGAAAAGAAGAACTTTCACAGTGGCATCAACGAGATCTCCCTGTCCCTGGATGAAAGCCTCCAGCTGGATTGGACTCTTCTTTTTGATCCCCAGTCTATTATCAAAGAGCGGGTGATGGTGATCGGAAGTCCCTCAACCGCATCCGAGATTCCAGGATCGGCCCATTACATCGACCCCCTGCAATTGAGTCGTCAGAAACTGGCTTTCGACGATATTCACGAAGTGCTGCAACAGGTACCCGGCGTCAACATCCGGGAGGAAGACGGATACGGTCTCCGGCCCAATATCGGCATGCGCGGCAGCGGCGCGGAGAGAAGCTCCAAGATCACCCTCATGGAAGACGGGGTTCTGATTGCTCCAGCTCCCTATGCGGCCCCGGCGGCCTACTACTTTCCGATTACGGGGCGCATGGAAGCCATCGAGGTTCGCAAGGGTTCCAGTCAGATCAAGTATGGCCCCCGAACCAACGGCGGCGCTTTGAATCTGATTTCCACGGGCATCCCCCGCGAATTCAAATTGAGCGGCAACGCCGCTTTGGGAGTCGATTCCACACGGAAACTTCACCTCAACGTAGGCGATGCCTATCAGAATTTCAGCTGGGTTGCCGAGACCTATCAACTGGCGACCAACGGGTTCAAGGAACTGGACGGAGGAGGCGATACAGGATTTGACGTGGGCGACTACCTGGCCAAGTTCCGCCTGCACAGCAATAGTGGCGACCGAATCTACCAGGAGCTGGAGATCAAGCTGGGCAAAACTCAACAGACCTCAAACGAGACCTACCTGGGTTTGACCGATGACGACTTCGCCGAGAATCCATTCCGGCGCTACCACGGATCCCAGCAGGACGTGTTCGAGTCCGATCATGAACAATACCAGGCCCGCTACTTTGTGGTACCTGCGAGAAACGTGGACGTGACCACCATCTTCTATCGGAACAATTTTCAACGCAATTGGTACAA
>JAPYTY010000487.1 GCA_029942065.1 Acidobacteriota bacterium
ATATGATCCTTGATTTTGGCCGCCTTCTCCTTGGGCTCCGGGTAGTACCAGGCGGCATCTTCATTCCGCTCCCCTTCGACCACGATGTCGTAGTAACTGGCCTGCCCTTTCCAGGAACAGTCGGTGTGAGTGTCGGTGTCTTCAAAATAGGCCCGGTTGATGGAATCCGAGGGGAAGTAGTGAAATCCTTCCACCACAACAATCGAATCCCTTTCAGCAAGCGTGGCATTGTTCCAGACGGCTTTCATTTAGCAGCACCTCCATGGACTATCTCATCAGCTTCGATGCGGCCTGAACGACCCGGGCATCAGGCAGGCATACCTGGGACGGGCTTGAGGGTCTGACAGGCATCAGGAAAACCCTGCAGGAATCTTGCATAATGTGCATTTAGGGAACCCATGCCTGAAGACAGATCGCACCACCAGGATTCAGTTGAGAGCCTCGATCCGAGGCCGGAGCAGCGCCCGCCGTCGCCGGTCGGCCGCACCTCATCTTCGGAGTCCCCTCCTCATCCCAACGAAGGCTATGCCTGGTATGTGGTCTCGGTCCTGACCCTGGCCTATATTTTCTCCTTCGTCGACCGCCAGATCCTCAGCATGATGGTCGAAGACCTCAAGCAGGGGCTCAATCTGACCCGCGACTGGCAGGCCGGGTTTCTGATGGGGCCCGCCTTCGCGATCTTCTACACCCTCTTCGGCATCCCACTGGGCCGTCTGGCCGATTCGCGCAATCGGAAAGTCTTGATCTCGATCGGCATCACACTGTGGAGCCTGATGACCGCCTTTTGCGGGGTGGCGCGGAACTTCTGGCAGATGGCCCTGATGAGAGCGGGGGTTGGAATGGGGGAGGCCTCGCTGTCGCCGGCCGCCTATTCGATCATCACCGACTATTTCCGGCGAGAGAAGCTGGCCCGCGCCCTCGGTTTTTACGGTATGGGGATCTACTTCGGGGGAGGATTGGCCTTCCTGATCGGCGGCCAGGCAATTACCTACGTGCGCAGCACCGCACCCTGGGACCTGCCACTCCTGGGACTGGTCCAGCCCTGGCAGAAGGTCTTCTTTTTCGTGGGCCTGCCCGGGCTGCTGGTCGCTCCCCTTCTGTTGTTAACAGTGCGCGAGCCGCTGCGAAGAGGTCTGTTGGAGCGAGGGCCCCGGACGGACTCCAGACCCAAGGGAGTGCCGCTCCGGGAGGTGCTGCACTACATCGGCGAAAATCGTCGCACCATTCTCACCCATAACATCGGCTTCGCCCTGCTCTCCTTCTCGTCCTACGGCAGCGCGGCCTGGCTGCCCGAGATGTTCCGGCGAGTCCACGGCTGGCCGGCGGACAAGTTCGGCCTGATCTACGGCAGCATCATGTTTGTCTGCGGCGCCGCCGGGATCTTCAGCGGCGGAATCCTGGCCGACTGGTTGACCCGGAAGGGCTACCGCGATGCCAAGATCCGGGTCGGCTTTATCGCCGCCTGGGCCTGGCTACCGTTCGGCATCGTCTTTCCCCTTCTGGTCAACGACAACCTGGCGATGGGCATGGTGGCCTTCGCGAGATTCCTGGCCACCATGCCCTTCGGCGTCGCACCGGCGGCGATCCAGGAGATGATGCCCAACAACTTCAGGGGTCAGACCTCGGCGATCTACCTGTTTTTCGTCAACATGATCGGCCTGGCGGTCGGCCCCCTGGCGCTGGCGCTGCTCACCGACTTCGTCTTCACCGAGACGGCCTTCGGAGTGCAGGGCATCCGCTACTCCCTCCTCTCCTCCACCGTGACGGCTCACCTGATCGCGTCCATCCTTCTGTGGAAGTGCATGAGCTGCTACCGGGAGAGCCTCGACCGCCTGAAAAGCTACCTGGGGGAATCGGACGGTGCGTAGCCCAGATTCTGCATAGATGGTCTCCTTCAGGTCCGCCCGCCTTTACCTGAGCGGAGCCGCCTTCATCTGAGGAACGAAGACAACCTATGGGCGCTGGTCTTCGCCCAGCGCCCTTAGGTGTTCATTCCCATGACATCC
>JAPYTY010000488.1 GCA_029942065.1 Acidobacteriota bacterium
ACCCAGTATCCCATGACGGATCTGGAACGTCTGGGGCTTCTGAAAATGGATTTCCTGGGGCTCACCACCCTGACCGTCATCCAACAGGCCGTTTCCCAGATCCGCAGCCAGCTGGACATCGACCTGGAACTGGAGCAAATCGACCTCAAGGATGATAAGACCTTCAAGATCTTTTGCCAGGGAAAAACAACGGGCATTTTTCAGTTTGAATCGGCTGGAATGCGCGACATCCTGAAGCGGCTTCAACCCAGCCGATTTGAAGACCTCATCGCCCTGAACGCACTTTATCGGCCCGGCCCGATTCAGGGTGGCATGATCGACGACTTCATTGACCGTCGTCACGGCAAAGTCCAGATCGAAAATGAGGTTCCGGAAATGGAAGCCATTCTTCGTGAGACCTATGGAGTGATTGTCTACCAGGAGCAGGTGATGCAAATCGCCAGTAAACTCGCCAGTTTCACGCTCGGAGAAGCGGACTTATTACGCCGCGCCATGGGTAAAAAGAAAAAGACGGTGATGCAGGCCCAGCGGAAGCAGTTCCTCTCCGGTTGCAAGGCCAAAAATATCGAATCCAGTAAGGCGAAGCGGATTTTTAAATTGATGGAGCAATTTGCCGGCTATGGCTTCAACAAGAGCCACTCCACCGCTTACGCTCTGCTGGCCTATCAGACCGCCTATCTCAAGGCTCATTATCCGGTCCAGTTCATGGCCAGCCTGTTGACCAGTGAAATGTCCAACACCGATAAGATCGTCAAAGATCTGGCGGAGTGCAAAGAGATGGGCATCCGGGTTCTTCCGCCGGATATCAACACCAGTGAACTCCATTTTCTGGCCTCCGGTGACGACATCCGCTTCGGTCTGGCAGCCACTCGCAATATCGGTGAGGCGGCCATCCGTGCCATTTTGAACTGCCGGGAAAAGGTCGGCTCCTTCAAAAGTTTCTACCAATTTTGCGAGGAGGTTGATCTACGCACCGTCAACCGAAGGGGCCTGGAGTCACTGATTAAATCCGGGGCCTTCGACTCCCAGGGCTATCATCGAAAATCTCTGATAGAAATTCTCGATGGAGCCATTGAATACGGACACAAGTCCCAGAAAGACCGCCTGAGCGGTCAGGGAAAACTCTTCATGACGCCCGAGGAAAACTCCGAAAATGGTGGGTCCGGCCAAGACATCCCCGATCGGGGCGAATGGACCGATCGCCAGAAGTGGTCCTTCGAAAAGGAAACCCTGGGATATTACGTGACCGGCCATCCCTTACGGGATTACGCCAAGGAGCTGGAGAAATTCGCCGATGCCTCCGCCACCCAGATCGGCGAAGAACTCTCCGGGCAGATGATCTCGATCGGCGGAATCATCACGGGAGTTCGTCGATTGCGAACACGCAAAGGGGATTCCATGGGTAGTTTCCAGCTGGAGGACCTTTCAGGAACGGTTTCCGTCCTGGTATGGCCGAAGGCCTGGGAAAAGTTCACCGACCTGATTGAAAATGATCTCCCCGTACTCATCAAAGGGAGGTGTGAAGTCGATGGGAAGGGCGAGGCACGAGTGCTGTGCTCTGAAATCCTGGAACTGGACTCCCTGTGGAAAAAAGTCATCCAGAAAACCCGGATTCGGATTTCCCTTCCCTCCCTGGACTCTCAAAAGGTCTCCCAGTTGCACACCCTTGTCACCGATTTTCCGGGGAACTGCCCCTTGGAATTTGAGCTTCTCGAGAAAAAGGACTATCGCATCCGAGTCGTCCCCCAGGAAGATCTTCTGGTTGATCCCATTCCTTCCTTCGTCGAGGCGGTGGAGAAGCTTTTTGGCGAAAATTCCGTAGCCCTGTATACCTAGGGCGCACTAACGCTTACCTTTTGTTCCGTTCTGAATGCTGGCGGCCTGTTGCCAGTCTCAAGACCGGACGATGACGAGGCTAGAACCTCACAGTGTTCGATCACACTGCGTTGAAGGGAGTTTGTATTGTAGCCTCCCTCCAGC
>JAPYTY010000489.1 GCA_029942065.1 Acidobacteriota bacterium
GCGTCATAGAGTTGGCCGGCCAACTCGGTATTGAGCATGACGTCTTCCGGATCCACCGACCAACGGGAAACCGAATACTGAAGATAACCATCCTCGGAAAATTGAGGACCGGAATCCCCAAACGGCACTTCCCGTTGCCGGGCGGTGCGGTGCTTACGCAGCCACATGATGGAATTGTTCACGGCAATTCGTTTGATCCACGGCCAGATGTCGCTCTCCTCGCGAAAAGTGTCGATTTTGCGGAACACGCGCACCAGGGTGTCCTGCAGAATCTCCTCGGCATCCGACGGATTTTTGGTGTAATTGAGGATGACGCCAAACAAGGGCCTCGAAAAGCGCTGTACGAAATCGTCGATGGTTTCCGGATCACCCTTTTTGATCCCCTGAACGACCTCATGCTGTTCCAATTCCTTGGTCTTCATCTCGGTTATCCACCCCCTACCATAACGAAGATCACGCCAACTCGATAGTGGATCCGATTGCTTTTCCTTCGGCCCAATTGGTACGATTTTGTCATGAGGTGGTCGTTCCTCCTCCTTTTTGCTTCAATGGGCGTGCCTTCCTCGGCGGCTGAGCCCCTTCCCAGGGTCCCTGCGGGTGCTCAGGCTCCGGCCTATGCAAGGGCGTTTCAATCCCGGGATGACCAGGGCAACCTCACCCGCGTCCAGTTGCGAAACGGCCTGACCGTAATCGTCGAAGAGCATCCCGTGGGCCCTCTGGCAAGTGTGGTGACCTTCATCAGGGGTGGATACCGGCGAGAGGACCATGCCGGAGTCAGTCACCTGCTGGACCGTCTTCACCTCCATCGTAGCCAGGCACTTCCGGAGATGGGAGAACTGGGAGCCGTACTCGATGCCCGCACTGATTTCCGGGGAACTTCCTTTGTTTCATCGGCTCCCGCTGAAAATATTCTGAAAATCCTGGAGCATCATGCGGGTCTGCTTCGAGCTCCCCAGATCGATCCTGCCGGAGTCCGTCCGGAGGTCCAGATTCTACTGGCGGAACGAGATGCCTGGGAACACTCACCTGGAAACTTCGCCCGGGAGCGGCTTCAGGAGCTTCTCGGCCTTGATGGGCGAATCGGAAATGGGCTTCCCGCGGAGGGCCTGACCGCTCTACTAGATGCCGATTCCACCCTGCCGAAACTGAGTGACTTCCACCAGGCCTTCTATCATCCCGCCAACACCATCGTGGTGGTCTCCGGGGCGGTTCGCCGCGAATCCATTTTAGAGAAGGTGGTGGAACTCTACGGGTCAATCCAGCCCTCAACCGATGCGGTCTTGGTCTCCAGTCCGGACGCCTCCGGAGAACCTTCCCTCGGTACCGCTTTTCAGTATCGCCACCTGCGGGGCAGCACCCGGCGCCCTTATATTTTGATGGCCTATCGTCTTCCCGGTCCCCGGCACCCGGATTACTTCACCCTGAGGCTGCTTGCCTATCTTCTGGGGGAGGGCCGAGGAGGGCTTCTGAAACAGGCCATGCTGGGGACGGACGGGGGCGCTCTTGACCTGAGTGTCCAGGTGGAGACCCGGGGGAGCAAGGGTTTTTTCGTGTTCGTCGTGAATCCCGATCCGGAGAGAGTGGACCGTGCTGAAGTTCAGGTTCTGGCACAACTGGAGGCGCTCAAACAAAGGGGTGTGGCGGTCAGTGAACTGGACCGGGCCAAGGCTATGCTCTTGAAGGACCACCTTGAAACGATGCAGGGCCTGGACCAGCGGGCCCGTCTACTGGCCCGGCACGAGGTGCTGGACAGCTATGCCAATCGAGATCGTGTGCCCGAGCTCCTGACCGGGATCACCCCCCGAGATATGGCCCGGGTTCTGGACCGGTATTTCGATGAGACGAATCTGACCCTGCTCGAGTACTTTCCCCAGGAGGCCGAGCCCCGAAGTTTTGACTCCCGGACCCTTCTGGAAACCCTGCGACTGCTGGTCACCACGGGTCTCAACGATGAAGCGAGTGAGATCGATGTGCTGCAC
>JAPYTY010000490.1 GCA_029942065.1 Acidobacteriota bacterium
AACAAACAGTGTGGGACGTTCGCAAACACTCCCTGGGCATTCTCCTGGGCATGAAAGGAGATGCCAAACCTCTTCCGTTTATCGAAGACGCCTGCATCCCGGTCGAGCATCTGAGCGAGTATGTCAGCCGAATCCTTGATTTTTGCCGCCAACACGACCGCCCGGTCGCTCTTTACGCCCACGCCAGTGCGGGAGTCATTCACATCCGCCCCATCCTGAACCTCAAACAGCAAGAGGATGTCGACCTCCTGCGTGCTATCTCTGCCAAGTCTTTTGAAATGGTCTGTGAATATGGCGGATCCTGGAGTGGAGAACACGGCGATGGCCTGGTCCGCAGCTACAAGAATCGAGAATTTTTCGGGGAGCAGCTCTACCAGGCCTTCCGCGAAGTAAAACAGAACTTCGATCCGGCCGGCATCATGAACCCTGGCAAGATCATCGATGGGCAGGACATTGCTGAAAATCTGCGAATTCATCCTGACTACCGCACTCATGTCCCGACCTCGCACTTTCATTTCCGAAAGGAACAGGGCCTGGACAGGGCCATTGAACTGTGCACCGGCGTGGGCCACTGTCGTAAAACCGTCTCGGGAACCATGTGTCCCTCCTACATGGCCACCCGTGATGAAGAGCATTCTACGCGGGGCCGGGCCAATGCCCTGCGCCTGGCCATTGCCGGGAAACTGGGCCCGGATGGGTTGACCAGTCGGCGATTACATGAAGTTCTGGATCTCTGCCTGGAATGCAAGGCCTGCAAATCGGAGTGTCCCTCGGGCGTGGACATGGCCCGTCTGAAGACAGAATTTCTGGCCCACTTCTATCAACGTCATGGCCTGCCCCTGGGAAAACGATTCATTTCCAAGATACGCGAAACGGCACAATGGGCCAGCCGCTCCCCCGGAATCGCCAACTGGTTCATGGCCCGACCCGCTTCCCGATGGCTCCTGGAAAAACTGACCGGAATTGACCGGCGACGAACGCTGCCGCCCATAGCCCATCAGCCTTTCACCTCCTGGTGCCGGCAGAATCTAAAAGAAGGGAAGACCCAAAATCAGCAGCAGGTAGCACTCTTTGTGGATACCTTCACCAATTTTTATGAACCGAACATTGGAATCGCCGCCGTTCGCCTGCTGGAAGGTTTGAACTATCGGGTTGTTTTGGCCGATGTAGGCTGTTGCGGCCGCCCCCTGGTCTCGGCAGGACAGCTCTCGACAGTCAAAGAGAAGGCCCAGGCGCTGATTCAGAGGCTTCAAACGTATGCCGATCAGCAGATGCCCATTATCGTTCTGGAGCCCAGTTGCTGGTCCACCATCCGCGATGACTACCCGGACTTGCTGGATCAAGAATCGGCCTGCCAGGCCGTGGTGAAACACATTGTGACTCTGGAAGAGTTCCTCACCCGGGAGGAGGTCAGTCCTCGACTGATCGAAAAAGCAGGAGAGGGACCTGCGGAGATACTCTTTCACGGGCACTGCCAGCAAAAGGCTCTTCAGGGCATCGAACTTTCAATGGCCGCCTTGAAGAGTTTGAAGGGGACCCGTCTGCAGGCGGTTGATTCCGGATGCTGCGGCATGGCAGGATCCTTTGGCTACGAAAAAAAGCACTACCAGATTTCGGAACAGATCGGCGAAGACCGGCTGTTTCCTGCCCTCAGGGAGGCCTCGGAGCAGGTCGAAGTGGTGGCCTCCGGATTCAGCTGTCGTTCGCAAATCCAGCACTTTACGGGCCGCAGGGCCAAACACCTGGCGGAGGTTCTGGCCCGCCACCTTTCCTGAATGATGACAACCCATGCCGGTGATCCTTTGATCCAGCCGCGACTTGCCCGATACGCCACCTTTCGTCTGAGCGCCAACCTGGGCAAGCTCAGCGAAAAAGAACGGGCCATGATTCCCCTGTTAATCGAGGCGGCACAGCAGATGGACGAGATCTTCTGGCTTCAAGCCTACGGTGAGAAGAAAGATCTCCTGGCGTCAATTC
>JAPYTY010000491.1 GCA_029942065.1 Acidobacteriota bacterium
GAACGGGGGCGAACCGGAAAATTGCGGAAGATCGGGAACACTCCCAAATTGGTGGACTTCACCTATGTGGATGATGCGGCCGCCGCCCATTTGCTGGCCGCAAAGCATCTTTCGCCGGGGTCTTCCATATCCGGGAGGGTCTTTTTTATTTCCCAGGGTAGGCCAATGCCATTATGGGACTTTATCGGCCGTGTCATGGAAGCTGCCGATCTTCCTGCAATTACCAGCAGCGTGTCTCCCTGGCTGGCCTATGCCGCCGGGTGGCTCTCGGAAGGACTCTACCGGTTTCTTCCTCTCAAGGGCGAGCCCAGGATCACCCGCTTTCTGGCCGAGGAACTGAGCACCGCCCACTGGTTTGACATCAGTGCCGCTCGGCGTGAACTGGGGTACGAACCACAAATGAGCATGGAGGAGGGTTTTCGGCGCCTGCGCGAATGGCTTCACCACCAAGACACGGGATAGTTCACCACCGAGACACCAAGAAAAACCAAGAAGATAACCACAAAGACACCAAGACACCAAGACACCAAGAAGACACAGGTCTAGCCAGAAACGGCACAAAGGTCTTTGTGCCTTTGTGTCTTACGTGGTAAGTTTTCTTCTCCGTGTCTTTGTGGTTGAGGTTCTTATTTGTGCCTTGGTGGTTCAGCCGATTTCGGGGTCCACATCCAGGTCGAACACATCGGCCAGCCTTACCAGATAATTGAAGATACCGATGATGTGAGTGGCCAGATAGATGTCATCATCCGAGAAGCCAGACTGGCGCAGTTCTTCCAGATCCTGGTCGACGATCTTCGAGGGGGTGAGCGTGACCTTCTCGGCGAACTCCAGGAGCGCCAGGGTTTCCGGATCCAGGGGAGCGCTGCGAAAGTCGGTGGTTACCTGTTGAACCAGTTCGGGAGAAGCGCCTTCAAAACGGAGAAACTCTCCGTGCAGCTCGGTTCAGTAGTGGCAGCGGTTGGCCTGGGAGGTGACCACGGCGATCATCTCGCGCTGAAGGCGTGTCAGTGGGGCCGGGTCGGTCATGAGCCGGGCGAACAACTCTCCAAAAGGGACACCGATATCGGTGCGGACCGAGAGAAGTCGACCCATGTTGGGCATGAACTGGGTATAGGCTTCGGCCCTGCTGACTCCCCGGTCTGCCATCTGAGTGTTCCGGATCTGACATTGTTGGTCTGAAGCTAAGGGGATTCGAGTCATGGATCCTCCATTTCTGCGATAATTTACCATGCCGGGAGGGAAGTTTTCCTGGACAGGCGGAAAGCCTGGACTAAAATGGTAGGAACCGGAAGGTCCGAACACTCTGATTTCACCTCAAAATCCAAATACTATGAGCAAAACGAAAAAGACCCCTGGGTATGTGCTCGAGAATCCGATCTCCCTGATTGTTGGTAAACCACGGGAGGACTGGACCCGAGCGGACTTGATTCGTGTCATCGAAGAAAAACAGATCGAGAGGATCGCCTTCCATTACACGGGACTGGATGGACAGTTAAAGGAATTGAGACTGCCGTTGGTTGACCGAAAACAGGCCGACCTGATCCTGGGGGAGGGAGAACGCGTGGACGGCTCGTCGCTGTTCAAGGGATTGGTGGATGTGGCGTTGTCGGATCTTTATGTGGTTCCGATATACAGAAGCGCTTTTTTGAGTCCCTTCGACAAGGGAACCCTGGACGTGATGTGCCGTTATCTGACGCCTGATGGAAATTTAGCGCCCTTTGCCCTGGAGAATGTTCTTTACAAGGCTCATGAGCTTTTTCGAGAGAATACGGGCCTGGATCTCCATGCCATGGGGGAGCTGGAGTTTTTCCTTTTGAGCACCCCGGACGAAAACATTTATCTTCCCCCCAAGCAGAGGGGATACCATGCCGCGGGACCCTACGTGAAAACGGGAGAAATTCTCAATGAAATGGTCCACCACATTTCTCAGATCACGGGAGCCGTGAAGTATGCCCACAGCGAGGTGGGCAATAT
>JAPYTY010000492.1 GCA_029942065.1 Acidobacteriota bacterium
GGCATAGTCAAAGGTCTGGGGCGTGGTGATGTGCACGTACAGCTGCCAGCCCTTGCGGTGTGCCTCGGTGAGGGCTTTTTTGCCGCGTTCCTCGGGGACGATGTAGGGACTCTGGCCGGGTCGTCCCTTGTCGAGGGCAACCTTGAAGGTGCCGACACGGAAGAAGTCGTTCCCTATGGGCGGAGCGTAGATAAGGTTGTTGATCAAATCGAGCGTGTCCTGGGTTGAGAGGGAACGAACCGGGAGGCGGATCATGAGATTGATGCGCGCCGGAAGGCCTTCCGGACGGTTCAGGAGCCGCTGGTAGGCGTGCTGAACCGGTTTGGGAGGGCTCCCCCCGTTCTGAGGATCCGACAAACTGGTGATGCCGTAGGGAATGACGTCGGTCATAATGGCCTGAGCCATGTTTCGTTCCAGCTCATCTGCAGACCAAACATTCAGGGCCACCCTCAGGATTCGGGCCGCGGCGCGTCCCGTCAAAACACCGGTCGGCTCTCCCCTTTTATCGGTTATGAATTCTCCGAACATTCCCCGGGCATGGGGCTGAACGCTGCGCCGATTGATTCCGGCCCGGGACAGTCCCAGGCTGTTGGTGACATAGACGTGGTCGGCGGAGAAGATGACAATCACCGGATTATCCGGTGAGACCGGGTCCAGATCGTGCCGGGTGGGCCAGCGTTTTTCCTGGATCTGTTCTACCCGAGAGACCCCTCCCGGCATCCACACCAGTTCTCCCGGGGGCGTGGCGGCAACCTTCTGGCGTACGACTTCCACGATTTCCTCGATGGAGCGGGCCTTCCCCAGTTGTTGAATAGCGGGATCGGGAGGTTCTCCCACCGGCCAGGACAGGTGGAGATGTGAATCGTTGAATCCCGGCAGGACCGTCTTGCCCTCCAGGTCCATTCTCTCGGTCCCGGAACCGGCCAGAGCGAGAACCTCCTGATCCGAACCGACGGCGACAAGAAGCCCATTCTTGATCGCGACCGCCTGAGCCGTGGAGAAGTCCTGATCAACGGTCACTATTTTGCCGTTATAAAGCACCAGATCGGGTGCCAGGGCACCCGGAATATTCGAACCGCACTGGGTGAAAAACAGAACAAACGTGGCCCAAAATATGGAGGTCAAGGTGATCTTCGCAAATTTCATGACGTTCCCCCCGGCTTGCCGATTGTTGAAGGACTGAAACTGGCGAACAGTTTAACACTGGCCGGTGTGGGCGACCACACTACCAAGACATAGAAAAGAGGTTTTACCACAGAGACACAGAGAAGAAAATTCTCTTTAGTCTCATCTCTCAAGGTTTGGCTAACAAAGTCGGGCTTGAGCGGCCTTCCGGGAATGTGGGAGACGTCTCAGTACGCCGATTTGGAGCAAGATCTAACAGGTGAGTGTAGGGGCGCACCGAGTGCGCCCACTGCAAAATCGTGCCGAATCGGAACGTGCACCGTGACCTCCCGATCCGACAGAGCCAGGTCATGAACCCCGAAGGGGTGATGCGAAATAGCCTGGGGCGTGAGCCCCAGGATTGAAAGTATTGGGAATCAGGGAGCCCTGTAAGGGCGATGTAGGCTCTCTGGAATCGGCGCACTGAGGCGCCTCCCACACTCCGGAAACGTGAAACGTGGAACTTGGAACGTGGATCGCGCTGGTCGAAGACCAGCGGCCGGGGCGCCTCCCACACTGCGGACTCTTCATGCTGGACTCTTCTTGATCGTGCGCCCTACTTGGCTTCTAGTCCTTGCTGTGGGCGCACTCAGTGCGCCCCTACTCTAGCCCGAATTATGCATAAATTGTCTACTGCAGTGCCGCCCGCCTTCATCAGAGGAACGAAGAATCATCCGCGCTGACTTTGTTGTGCTTCCTTGGGCTCCTCGGCGTACTGCAAGAGTACGCCTGCGGTGCCCTGCGTCGCACGCCTTGTCATCGCGGCGCCTGCGGCCCTTCGTCACGACAACCTATGCAGAAT
>JAPYTY010000493.1 GCA_029942065.1 Acidobacteriota bacterium
AGGAGGAGCGGGTGCGAGTCGAGGGTTCGAAGAAAAGGTTGATGACCGACTTTCCACGCAGGGTGGGAACTTTCTTGATGGGCCGCGTCGAGATCTCCCGAAAGCTCCTGGATGTTTTCAGGATCAATTCGATGTCACCCAGGGTGAGATCTTCGATTCCCAGTAAATGCTTCCCACTTAAAGCCATGGCTTAACCAACTGATAGCTGACGAAAGTTCCGGTGCTTTGTGCCTCGTTCCATAAATACGGTGCCGTTTGTGGCGAACGCGATGGCGTGGAGTTCGCGAAGCAACGACGACGCGATGTCTTGTGCATCGGGGAGGAGGAGCGACAAAGAAATCGGCGCCGTCCCGCCGCCACCCTTCGGGCTGATGGGGGTTGTGGGTGATCTCTGTGTCCCTCGTCGTCGGAGATATCCGGACATCGCCTCCTCCTCGCTCCTTGACCTCACCTCACAAGACCCATCAGTAAACATCATCGTATTTATGAAGCGAGGCACTTAGTCATGATCCTTTCTCCAGGAGTTTTCGGGTGGTCAGGATGGCACCGTCTTCGCCGTCAATCGACGACACTTGAACCTCCACCACCTCGCCTTCCTCGGTCTCCACATGCCGGCCCACGTAATCCGCTTGAATCGGCAATTCTCTGCCACCCCGATCCACCAGAACTGCCAACTCGATTCTCCTGGGACGTCCATAATCCAGGACGCTGTCCAGAGCGGCTCGGGTGGTCCGGCCCGTGTACAGAACGTCATCGATCAGCAGCACATCCTGATCGGTGACCTCGAAATCCAGATGCGAACCTTCCACCACCGGCTGAGCGTCGACCAGGGAGAGATCATCCCGGTAGAAGGTGATGTCAAGAATTCCCAAGGACAGCTGTTTTTTCGACAGCCGCTTGATCTTTTTTTGAAGCCTCTGGGCAAGAGGAACGCCCCGCCGGCGGATCCCTATCAACACCAGTCTCTCGAGTTCCGGATGATCCTCAACGATTTCCCCAGCAATCCTTGATAACTCTGATTCCATCTCTTTTCGAGTCATCACGGCCTGAGGATAGGTTTGCTTTACTCGCTTTTCCCGCAAGGCGCTGGAAATAATAGCATATTTGGGGGCCTATCCGCGTTGGCTCAGGGAGAATTGGGTCGGCGAGTCCCCTCTCATTGTGCCAAAGGGTCGAAATCCTATCGGGATTCGGGGAGGATGTCGTATAGAATAAGGCCGATGAGAAAACTACTGGTCACCGCTTCCCTACTGCTCTGGCCAATGTGGCTCTCGGCACAATCCGTCCCTCGACGCGCCCCTGAATCCTCCGCCTGCCATGTTTTTCTGGATGACCAGAATATCTGGACGCTGGAAACCCTGGAAGAACCCGATGGGAACACGATCCCCATATTGAACATCATCACCTTCTCCCCGGGAACATGGGATCTTCGACCCCGGCAAATTCACATTTACAACCGGGAGGATCAGGAGGCCACGGTTAACGAATTTTCCATGGACACGGGGGTACCGGGGGAGCCCTACCTGATGAAATACCTGGCCGTCAAAGGCGATAGCTTCATCGGCCTGGACCTGCTTGGAGCGTTCGAAGACTTCGTGGAACCGGCCCGTGTCGTGATCGATCTGGGAGAAGACCGCTTTCAGCTGCAGGTGATGGACTGCCTGGACTTCAATGCGCTGGCCGAGAAGATCGACCGGGTCAATTTTGACAGCCCCAACATCTGGGAAGATTACGAAGTTCTTCAAATCGAATTCCAGGGAGAAAAAAGCCTCAGCCCTCAGGAGTAGGTCGTGCCTTCGTGAAGCGGCCATTTCACCACCAAGCCACCAGGAAGAGTTTTCACCACAGAGACACAAAGACTCAGAGAAGAAAATTCTTTTCTTTGGCTTGCCCTTCCAATTTCAGCCAACACAATGTAGCGGCCGCTCTGCGAGCGGCCTTCCGGAGTATGGGAGGCGCCTCGGC
>JAPYTY010000494.1 GCA_029942065.1 Acidobacteriota bacterium
CACAGGTTCGAGTCCTGTATCGCCCACTTAGGCATTCCTTCGATTTCCTCTGATTTCGGCCATTCGCCATTATCTGCCGATTCCAAAGGGCTTTGGGCGTCTGGCTCAAAGTCCTCTATCTTTGTTGTTCCGCCATTTCCAGGCATTTCCGACGTCTGCTGAGATGTGATTTGAGGTGTTGCTGCGGTGCGGCGTCGAGCTGCGTTGAAGTGTTCCTCCGTCACTTGCGCGTAGTGTTCCCTGAAGATCGTTTCAGAGTGACCGAACCACGCATTGCAAACATGGGACAGCAACAAAGACGGAAAGATCACGGCCGAGGAGATAGAAGCTTCACGGCGAAAGTGATTTTCAAGTCCACAATCATCGCCCGAGTCGTGAATTGATCTAACCCCTGGAAATGCAGTCGTGCCGTCGAAATTCAATGCCAGCCGTGCTTTCTGGCGACAAGGAAGTTCGCGAAGTCGCGGCGTTTCTTTCTGAATTGAGAACATCACCTTCAAACATTGTGCAGGCGGTGGTGGTTTCTGTTGCAGCAATAGAGATCGTCTTCTATAAACGACCTTGTGGTTTTCATCCGCACCCTCCCTGCACCCCTGGTCTCGCTCCCGATGATCAGCCTGTCTCGATTTATCGTTCCGCTTGCTCTCCTGGTATATCTCCTGGAGGGCTTTTCCTCCCTGAATGGTACTGAGCCAGATCTATCCTACGAGAAAGATGTCCGCCCGATTCTCAAGGCTCACTGCTTCCAGTGTCATGGAGAATCGGGAAAGCGAGAGGGGGGACTGGACCTTCGGCTGCGCCGGTTCATTGTCAGCGGGGGAGAATCGGGCCCGGCCATCATTCCCGGCAAGGCGGAAGAAAGTCACCTCGTAGATCGTATCCGCAGTGGCGAAATGCCCCCGGAAGAGAGTTCCCTGAGTGAAAAAGAGATTGCCACCCTCGTCCGCTGGGTCGCAGCTGGAGCCCCCACGGTCCGGCCCGAACCGGAAACCCTCGAGGAAACACCCTATTTCACCGCGGAGGATTATGGCTGGTGGTCTTTCCAGCCAGTGGTGCGGCCTGCGGTTCCCGCGCACAGGAACCGTGTCGTACAGACCGCCATTGATGCTTTCCTGCTGGCGCGTCTTGAGCAACTGGATCCTGGATTTGGTTTTTCTACTCTCGCCGATCGGCCCACGCTGATTCGACGGGCAACGATCAACCTGCTGGGAATCCCTCCCACCCCGGCCGAGGTGGCCAGTTTCCAGGCAGATAACAGCCCACTGGCATGGCAGACAGTCATTGACCGGCTGCTCTGTTCGCCTCACTACGGGGAACGATGGGGACGACACTGGTTGGATCTGGCCGGCTACGCCGACTCGGAAGGCTACACGGATTCAGACCCGGTTCGCGAGAATGCTTTCCGCTACCGGGACTACGTGATCCGCAGCTTGAACCAGGACAAGCCACTTGACAGGTTTATCCTGGAACAACTGGCCGGGGATGAACTGGTTGGAGGAACAGCCACAGGGCTAAACGCTGACGTGGTGGAGAAACTCACGGCAACGGGTTTCCTGAGAATGGTTCCGGATGGGACTGGGGCAAACGTTAACCAGGAACTGGCACGCAACCAGGTCATCGCTGACACAATCCAGGTCGTCAGCACGTCATTGCTGGGCATGTCGGTACATTGTGCCCAGTGTCATGATCACCGCTATGACCCTATTTCCCAGCTGGACTATTATCGTTTCCGGGCTATCTTCGAGCCCGCTCTGAACTGGAAAAACTGGAAAGCCCCGCCGGCTCGGCAGGTTTCGCTCTATACGGAAGAAAACAGGACTACCCGCGAGCGGATCGAGGCCGAGGCCAGCACGGTTGACCAGCAACGACAGCAACGGGTGGACCACTATATTGCACGCACACTCCACCAGGAACTGCTGATGCTCTCAGATGAGCTGCGCCGGCCGCTGCAGGACGCATTCC
>JAPYTY010000495.1 GCA_029942065.1 Acidobacteriota bacterium
GTCCACAAAGCCGACCTGGAAGTCCTGAAAGACCAGATTGTGGAGTTCCTGGAACGGTTCCACTCCAGTCACCCCTTGACTACCGGTATGTCCCGGGAGGAACTCCGGAAGAAGTTCTTCAGCAGGACTCCCAATTCCCACTTTCAGTTCGTCTTGAAAAAGCTCGAAGAAGAAGAGAGAATCCAGGCCAGCCGCAGCTTGGTATTTCTGCACGGACGTCAAGTGACACTGACTTCCGAGCAGGAGGAACTGAAGCAGGACATTTTAAATCTGCTCAAAAAACAGGGCCTTCAGCCACCCACACTGGATGAACTCCTCAAACAGTTCCCTGAAACTTCTGGGAACCTTCGAGATCTTTTCTATTTTCTCCTGCAGCATGGAGAACTGGTCCGAGTGAGCGAAGATGTGGTAGTGGCAGTTGACCAGATCACCGCCATGAAAACCCGGTTGACGGACTCGTTTCCGAGTGGCACAACATTCTCGGTGCCGGAATTCAAGGAACTCTTCCAGATCAGCCGCAAATATGCCATCCCCTTTCTCGAATATCTGGATCGTGAGCGAGTGACTCGACGCACGGGAGATAAGCGGGTGGTCCTATAACCCGGATCATGCATAGGTTCTTGTCACGAAGCGCCGATAGCGCCGGGCTGACAAGGCGCGCGACGGGAGGGCGGCACCCGCAGGCGTACTCTTGCGGTACGCCGAGGAGGCTGACCGAGTGCAACACAGTCAGGACGGATGATAACGGCGATACAGTAGAGAATTCATGCATAATCCGGGTTTTATTGACAGGAGGAACCCTTGGGCGTAAGATAAAAGGGAGGTAAAACTATGGGAGCTCTTGGAATGCCGGAATTACTCGTTATCCTAGTGATAGTGATCGTGATCTTTGGGGCGAGTCGCCTTCCCCAGCTGGGAAAGGGTCTGGGAGAGGGAATTCGTAACTTCAAGAGTTCTTTGAAAACCGGACGGGACGAGGACGCCAAAACCGAGGCCGCCTCAAAGCTCGAATCGTCTCAAGAGTCTTAATCCTGACCCGGATTTTCTCCAGAAACCCTGTTTTTTTTGTCTCCCATCCACGCTATTCTGCAGTCTCCGAGACGATCCATTCGAGATAGGGTGGATACCCGTCTTGAATGGGCAGAGCAATCACTTCTGGAAGTTCATAGGTATGAAGCTCTTTGATGCGCTCGATCAGCCGGGGCAAACGCTCCCGGGTAGTCTTGATGACCATCAGGATCTCGGTGGTACGTTCCAGGGCGCCCTTCCACTTGTATACGGATGTGATATCAGAAATAATGTTAACGCAGGCTGCAAGTCGTTCTTCCACTACATGATGGGCGATTTTCTCGGCAGCTTCCCTGCTGTCGATGGTCGATAGAATGAGAGTGTGCTCAGACATTTGGGTTGCCTATGAAATTCAGCCGCAAGGCAAAACGTGAAGCCTCCTGGATCTTGCTGTTCACGATCTGTCTTGCCCTGGTATACATCCTGACCTTCGGAGATGGTGGATTTGTACAACTGCGTCAGTATCGGGCAGAGTTACGGGGATTGCAAATGGAAAACCACAGCCTTCGCAAAAGATACGAGGAATATCTTGAAAAGATTAGTCGGCTGAAGGCCGATCCGTCGGAAGTCGAGCGCATTGCCCGCGAACGCTACAACTTCGCCCGTCCGGGGGACATCATAGTTAATTTACAGGACTGAGAAGCCTGTGAATTCACCGTTTAACGTTTAACGTTTAACGTTAGAAGAAAAGCCGGACGTTGTAGCGGCCCTCCGAAATCGGCGCACTGAGTGGTTCCATTTCAGGACATCCTTTACACAGTACATCCTGAGTTCTTCTCCCCAGTCCTGAAAGGGCGGAATAGAATAGCCTGGGGCGTGAGCCCCAGGTTGCTTAAGTCAACAATAGAAAGAGCCCTGTAGGGGCGATGTCAGGGCCAATGGTGGTG
>JAPYTY010000496.1 GCA_029942065.1 Acidobacteriota bacterium
GAGAAACGCTGCCACCACCAGAACCAATACTAGTTTTTTCAAATTATCCGCCTAATCAGGACAAAAAACACCCTTTTAACACTGACGCCTTTTTGCTGGAAAGGTTCCATCAACAGGATAGAGCATTTTAACAGATCAGGGAAAGGCTCAGAGGTTTCGAAAACAAAACTGTCGTGTACGGAACAGAAAGCAGAGGCGTTAATTAGATTCATTCCCACCGGTGATTCTGATAGTGTGTCATCCACGGGAGGAGAATCCATGACCAAATGGAGAGTAGTGACGTTCCTGGGGGGAGTCGCTTTCGTCACCGACATCATCCGGTCTTCCATGGGGATGCTGGCCCCGGTGCTGATACAAAACTACGGTATTTCCGAGCAGGACATGGGGTGGATACTGTCGGCATGGCGGTGGGGCTACACTCCGGGTTTGCTCCTCACCGCCCCGATCGTGGACCGGCTAGGTGTTTGGCTGGTCATGGGCCTAGGGTCAGCTGTGTGGGGGGTGGCCACCCTGGCCCTGCCTCTCAGCGGCGCCGTCATCTGGCTGTTCGTCATGCGCTTTCTGTTTGGCCTGGGGCACAGCATGCGAATTCCGGGCCAGGCAGCGGCCGTTTCCCAGTGGTTTGGCGCTGATCAGCGGGCCACCGCGGTGGGTTTATGTTTTTTTGGGGGCCAGGTGGGTTCGGCGGTTGCGCCCCCTCTGGTGGCCATTTTGCTGGGCAGCTTTGACTGGACCGCGGCCTACTATGCCATCGGTGCCGGAAGTCTGGTCTTCACCGTTATCTGGTTCTCCCTCTTTCCCAGGGGAGAGGCCTCCGCTCCGCCCGCAGCCACCGACGAGTCCGTTGCCGACGATGAAAACGAAAGAACGGACCCAAAAGTACCCTGGTTGTCGTTGTTTCGATACCGAGCCACCTGGGGGATCGCCCTGGGACAGATGGGTTACCTCTACGCCTATTTCTTTTTCATCAGCTGGTTTCCCAGCTACCTGGCCCTGGAACGCGGCATGAGTCTACTCCGGACCGGTTTCACCACCAGCGCTCTTTTCGTGATGGGTATGGTCGCGGTGGTGGCGGGAGGATGGCTGGGGGACGCCCTCATTCGACGCGGTTACAGCCACAATGTCTCCCGCAAGGGGATCATCGGAGGTGGCCTGACCATGGCCACCATCCTGGTGGTGACCGCGGCGTTTACCTCCAACAACCAGGTGGCCGTGATTCTGTTCGTCTTCTGCATGGGCTCTTTGAGAATCACCACGGCCTCCGCAAACTCGATCCCCATCGATCTGGCTCCCAAGGGAGCGGTGGCTTCTCTGACCTCGATCCAGAACTTTGCCGGAAATTTCAGCGGTCTTCTGGTGACCATCGTGACGGGCTACCTGGTTCAGGCTTCGGGATCCTTCGTGCTGCCGCTGGTGGTGGCCGGGGGAATGGCCATTCTGGGAGCCATCTCCTTCGTCTTTTTGGTGGGACCACTGGAGACGCTGCCGGTAGCCAAAGCACGGTCTTAGGCCGTGCTTTGGCGTGCATTCGTGCTTTTGTGCTCTCGTGCTTTCGTAGGGTAAGACGGCCGTGCGCCCTTCCGGAGTGTGGGAGGCGCCTCGGCCGCTGGTCTTCGACCAGAGCGTTCCACGTTCCAGGTTCCACGTTTCACGAAAGAAAAGAAAGCCTGCGCCGATTCCGGAAGGCCGCTACAATAGCCCGTCCTATCTCCAAACTTCGCTCCGAAGGAACGCAATGAGTTGTCTTCTCTGAGTCTTTGTGTTTTCGTGGTGAAGTCCTTACGTGCTTGCTGTGGGCGTACTCAGTACGCCCCTACAACCCCATTTCAGTCCAGGAGACCACTCCAGGAGAGTGGGAGGCGCCTCAGTGCGCCGATTCCGGAAAGCCGCTCAAGCCCGACTGCACGACTGCACGACTGCACGACTGCACGACTGCACGAACCAA
>JAPYTY010000497.1 GCA_029942065.1 Acidobacteriota bacterium
GCATTACATAACTTCCGGTCGAGGTTTTGAGTTCACTGGCGATGAAGATGCCCAGTACGCCGCATATCGAGTCCACAGAAGTGATGATCCCCAAGATTTTCCCGCGGGCGCGTGGCCCAAAGCTCTCAACAGTCACCACCGGAATCATGGTAAAGCTGCCACCAAAGCCCAGCCCAAACAGCACAGCAAAGGTGACCAACCGGGGGATGCTCTGGGTCAAATGGAAGGGAAAGTCGGAGCCTCCTGGCTCAAAGAGCGTGAGAGTGGCAATGAATAGGATGGTGCTGGACATGAGCATCACCCTGCGCTTGGGGATTTTGTCACTCAAATAGCCAAACAGCAATTTCCCGAGTGCGCTAAAGCCGAAGATCAGAGAGTAGAGAAAAGTGGCACGCAGGGGGAGAAGGCCGACTTCCCGCTCGAAAAAGATGGTGGCCTGGGTGTTCATGGCGTCGATACAACACCGCAGACAACCCGATCCGATGGCCAGACACCAGAGTGTCCGGGTGCGGATCGCTTGAGCCAGGGTGAGCCCCTGAGGTTCCTGGGGATCTTCCTCATCGACGAGCTGTGAGGAGCCATCCGGGTACTGTCCCACTTCCAGCGGAGATTCCTTCGATACCTTAAAGCCCAGGACCACCGGGATGAGCCAGAAGAGTCCTGCCAAAATGCCGAATCCCCAGCGCCATCCGAACTGAGGATTGGTCACCAAAGGTGCGATCAGAGAGGGCATCAGGAAACCTGCCACGCTCGAACTAGCTACCAGAAGCCCTATAGCACGGCCGCGCTTGCGGACGAACCATTGCGACAGCAGAATTACATTGGTGAGCAATCCCGCCAGAATCAATCCCACAGCAAGCATTCCATGCAGCCAGTACAGTTGGTTCATCGATTGGGCAAAAGGATACAGTGTGAAGCACACGGCCATGAGGACTAATCCTGTCCGAAGAAGCCGGATCACCCCAAAGCGATCGACCAAGTAACCTACGAGGGGGGCCAGTGGAATGATCACCAGGTGAGAAATGGAAGAAGTCCAGCTGACCTCAGCTTCAGTAGCCTGAAACTCTTCCATGAGTCGAGGAAAAAGGTTGGGCGGAATAAACAGCAGCATTCCATTGGTGAAAAAGTAGATCAGCATCGAGGTGCCGGCGACATAGTATCCGTAAAAACGCCTCGGCTTCTGGGTCTGATCAGCTAATGGATTTCTCTGTCCCATGATGCGTGTTTGTTGTCAGCGGTGATTACCACTGGTGGAGAGAAAACGTTCTGGAAGCGACGCAAGTGTTTAACGTCATCAGCTGCCCATCTTCAGCTAGAGGAACGGCACAATGCGCTGCAGGTATGTCTTCTGGAACTCTTCTCCAGATTCCGCAGAGATCTATTTTTCTCCCACCAAAACCGGCCAGGTTATGGCCCGGTCGGAGTAGGCCTGCTTCTTTGCTTCCATGATTCTAGGCATGTTTTCCATCCTGGCCTGACCCTCGGCGAACCCCACCTCTGTGGCGACTGCGGCCAGATCCGTTTCACGAAAGGTGGCGGCGAAATTTTCATTACTGTTCAACGTTTCCCATTCCATCATGAAGGCATCAAAAGGTTCATTAACACTGGGAATATCGGTATGTAGCATGACGCCACCCGGGTTGAGAAGCCGATAACATTCTCTGAAAATATTGGATAAGGCGCTTGTGGCGGTCTCGTGCAAGACGATGTGAGAAACGATGACATCAAAACTTTCGTCGGGATAGCTCGTTACTTCAGCGTTGAGTTGTTTAAAATGCGCTTCAATCCCCATCGACTCAGCTCGGGCATGTGCATAACGCAGCATCGGCGCACCTACATCCAGGCCGTGAACTTCCGCTTCGGGAAAAGCCTCCGCCCATGCCAAGGTGTTGCCACCGATGCCACAGCCCATGTCCAGAATTTGACCGGGCTTCCGGCC
>JAPYTY010000498.1 GCA_029942065.1 Acidobacteriota bacterium
CGGACATCCCGTACCACCATTGATGTCCCACTTCGTGAATAGTCACGCCTTCCGGCCGGAGAACATTGGCGGGTGCCCAGAAGTGGGTTCCTCCGGTCAGAAAGGTCGGATACTCCATGCCCCCGCTGCTGCTTCGGTAAGCCGGGTCCACCACCGTGATGTGGGGGTACGGGTAGGCTCCAAACCAGCGCCCATAGTAACGAAGGGCATGGCCGGTGGCGGTGAAGTAACGTTCCTCGAGATGTTCGTGCTCAGGCAGAAGCAGCAGTGTGATTTCCACTTCCGGAAGGATGGGATCGGTAAAGACCTCCCTTCTTTCCAAAAAACGCGGACTGGCGGTCCAGGCAAAGTCGTGGACATCCTCCTGAAAATAACGGTAGGTCACGGAGCCGTCTACGTTTTCCTGCTGGCTCATCCGCTTCCCTGTTGCGCCCACCACGAAACCGCCAGGCGCGGTGAGGGAAACATCAAAGACGCCGAAGTCGGCAAAGTATTCGGTCGATCTATGGTACTGATGGCAGTTCCAGCCGTCTTGTTCGAACACACCGATCTTGGGGAACCACTGGGCCATGAAGAAATAATCCTCGGCCCAACCGGTCCTCCGGGTCCCGCGTGGAAGCTTCGACTCGAAGTCAATCCTGAACTGTATTGCTTCGCCCGGAGGAAGGGGTTCGTCGACTTGAACCATCAGAACACTGCGATCTTCTTGATTGTCATCGTCCGGGTGGGTGTAGTCGAGACCGATCACATCTGGACCGGGCGAGACGACCTGGACCGAGTCCACCCGGATCAATCCCCAGTAATCCTCCGGGACCTCCTCCTCCCATGGCCAGAGGGAGCGGAAGCGTCCCTCCCGGATGAAGGTGGAGCGGTTATTCCTGAAGGCGTTCAGGTAGAGATGAAAGCAGAAGTCCTGAATCGGCTGGCCGCTTCGATTGTTCCAGGTCAGTATCTCATGACCCTTCACCGTCTTGGTGGAGGGATCCAGGCCCACTTCAATCCGATAATCGAGGATTCGATCGCTCAGGATCGAAAGGTCCTCCTCGATGATCAGCTCCTCCTGGGCAGCAATCGGAACGAATTGTGGCATGCCCGGTGCCGCCATCCCAAACCCGAGCAAAAAGAACGGAATCCACCGTCTAAAAGGAAATGAGAGAATCCTCCTCTTCGGGTTAATTGACACCTGGATCCTCAGGCTTCAAATGACTGAATTGGGACACGAATCGGCCCGCCGAGACCTGCTGTTTCAAAACCGCCAGGATCGCTCTGGCTCTGGTCTTGAGATTGTCCATCTCAAGCAGTTGCTGCTTGTCATAGACGGAAAGGCTCAGCGAAGAACAGATTGAATTGACCAGGGTCGCAAAGTCCAGTTTCTCCAACAGGTCCAGACTCATTTCGGAGGAAACACTTTCCTGGTTCAGCTGGTTGAAGTTCCAAGTCAACTGGGTCGCAATATCGCTCGCTTCCCGATCGCTGGGAAGAACCTCTTTCAACCACTGGACCCGGGCGACTCGATAAGGAGTTTTTTGAATAAACTCCAGAATCCGAAAACGATCACGCCCACTGAGGAGAAGATCGTATCGTCCTTCTTCCAGGCTCTTGCACTCCGTGATCACTCCCGCACTTCCCGTTTCAAACACCTCCGGATTGCCATGGTAACCGCTCTCCCAGCCGGGTTGCAGCAGCACCATTCCAATCTTCCGGCTGCCCCCCAGAGCATCTCCGACCATCTGCTTGTAGCGAGGCTCAAAGATGTGAAGCGGGAGAACAGTCCGGGGAAACAAAACCACATTGGGAAGAGGGAAGATGGGAATCTCTATGATGTCTGGAAAGTCGACGATGTCTCCCGTCATTTTGAGCCGAGGCTAATGGATTTCCCTGGATAATGCAAGGGGCGGGAAGCGCTGGTCTTCGACCAGCGCGTTCCACGTTCCACG
>JAPYTY010000499.1 GCA_029942065.1 Acidobacteriota bacterium
TGTAAACTCTTACCAGCGAATCAGACATCTCGCCATGTGCCGGAGTGGTGGAATTGGCAGACGCGCTGCGTTCAGGGCGCAGTGGGCTTCGGCCCGTGGGAGTTCGAGTCTCCCCTCCGGCACCAGCCTTCTTTTCTTCTTCCAATCCTTTGGGTCCACTGCCCCCAATCAGGGTAAAATGGTGGTGCTTACTCAAACAGGGAGGAATCTGATGAATCCAAAAGGCGTTGTACTGGTTCTGATCGGCTGGCTATGTTTGAATACGGGATTTGCTCAAGAGGTCTCCCCTCTGGTAGGCAAGCATGGGTATGCAGACCTGATTTTAACTAACGGCACCATTGTGACCATGGATGACCGCAGTAATCGCCCCAGCACCCCGGGGCACATCCAGCAGGCCATGGCCGTCAAGGGCAAGCGGATCATGGCCCTGGGCAGCAACAGCGAGATGAGAGAGTTGGCCGGCCCCGAGACGGACTTCATAGATGCCGGGAACCGCACGGTGATTCCGGGCTTGATTCAGACCCACTTCCATCTGTATACGGCCGCCGCCCGGCGTTATGGACCCGCCCAGGGCCTGAACGACCCCAGCGTCAATTTAACGTTGGTTGCCGAAGAAACCGCCGAGGCCACCGCCAAGAAGGTCCGGGAGGCCATCGTCAATGCCATCGAAGTTCAAGGAATAGCGAAAGGCAACTGGATAACGGTGGATCTCAGAGGCAACCCCAGCGGCACTCTGGGCACGACCTATCGATGGGTGTTTGCCGGCAGCCTCAACAGGCGGCAGTGGGACCCTGCCACCCCGGACCACCCGGTGGTCGTCAAAGTGGGTGGAACTCATCCCATCTTCAACGACGTGGCCATGGAAGCCATGAAGACCGTGTTCCCCGACTTCGAAGAGAGCGTCGATCTGGAGAACGGCCCGGGATCGGCACGGAACGGATACACGGGGGTTCCCGGGGTCGATGCCCTGAGCTGGGAATTCTGGTGGAAGGATAAGCCCCTGGAAAACCTGGCCGAAACGCTGCGGCTTTACGGGATGGACCTGCAAAAATTGGGGATCACAGCGGTAGGAACGCGGGTCGTCATCCCACGGGTGGCAGCCGCCTACAACCTCCTGAATAGAAAACGCGAACTGCCCCATCGGCTGGCCTACTACATCGAGTCTCAAAGGGGCCGTCATTTCGGCCTGAACTTCACTCGCGAGTTCTACAAGGCCAGCGGCGCTGCCTGGACCGACCACGCCAACGGGGGTGAGATGCTCTGGTTAAACGGAATGTGCAATGAAATTTGGGACTCCGTTTTCAACGATCCCTGCCTGGGTTCGGACCTGGAAGCCCCGCCCGAGATCAAGGCTCGCGAACGATGCCCGGGTCCCGGCGGCAAACCCTGGGAATCCTACAAGGCCGCCATCCTGAGTGGATGGCGCCCGGTCCAGGCCCACGGGACCGCCAGCCACGGGGCACGCCTGTATATCCAGATGCTGGAAGAGGCCATGCGGGAGGGAAATCTCTCGGCCGAGTACATCAAAAGCCTGAGAACCACCATCGAGCACAACTACCTGCTGGGAAATAGGCCCGATATCATGGCGGGCATCAAGAAGTACGGAATCATCATCAATGTCACTCCCCGGAATCTGGTCCGGGTGCCTGAATTACTGGAGATCTATGGCGACCAGCTCAAACCCTTTGTGATGCCCGTCAAGACCTGGATCGAAGATGGACACCGGGTCACCCTGGAGGCGGCCGGTTCCAACTTCTGGCTGCCTATCCACCAGCTGGTCACTCGCCGGATCTCCCTCGGTGATCAGGAAGTGGTCACCCTGGTGCCGGAGGAGGGCATCGATCGCGTCACGGCGCTGAAAATGGCCACTACCTGGGCATCGGAGTACCTGCTGGCCGAGGATACCCTGGGGACGCTGGAACCCGGGAAG
>JAPYTY010000500.1 GCA_029942065.1 Acidobacteriota bacterium
GGATCACCACCATCGGAGATCCCAATACCAACGTGTCGGGTTTGAGGGACAACCAGACCTGGGCACAGGCCTATCAGCGGTTGAGTAACCGGGGCCAACTCAAGATGCGAGTCAACGCCATCATGCGATTGCCCATACCCGTTCAGCCGACCGACGTGATCCTGGAATGGCTCGACAACCTGCTTTTCGATCCCGGATTTGGAAACGACTGGCTGCACTTCGGGCAGTTCAAGATCGTGGTGTACGATTCCAGGCCTAGCTATCAGGTTCCCCGGGAGAATGTGAAAAGGGTCATCAAGGCGGTCCATCGAGCCGGCTGGCAGCTGTACATCCACGTGGGGGGTGGAGAATCGTTTGATCTGGCTGTCGAAGGTCTGGAAGAAGCCCACCAGGAATTCCCCCGCCAGGACGCGCGTCATATCATCACCCATGCTCGGTCCCCCACCGACCAGAACCTGGAGGTGCTGGAGCGCTATGGAGTGATGGTGGAGCCGCAGCCGGGTCGCTTTGACAGGATGGGCGATGACTACGAGGAGCAAAAAGCAGATCCCGACCGCCCCGCCTATGGGCCCTATCCCCTGAGAACCTATCTGGACCACGGGATTGGCGTCATGACCGGGTCCGATTCTGGAAGGCCTCCCGCTGGAGTTCCTCTGTTCACCCTTTTTTCAGCCGTCAACCGGGTGAGAAGATCGGGGAAAGTGATCAACCCGGAGGAGCGCATCACCCTGGAGGAGGCCATCCGGGCCGTGACCATCACGCCTGCCTACTCGACCTTTCAGGAGAACCTGAAGGGGTCCATCGAGCCGGGAAAGCTGGCTGACCTGGTGGTGCTGGGAAGGGATATTCTCACCGTCCCATCTCTGGAGATCAAGGACATCCCCGTCCTGAGAACCATGCTGGGCGGCGAGTTTGTCTACACCAATCCCGATCCGGATGGGAACTGAAAAGATCAAGTACTGATTGCTTTTCCGGTTTCCAATCAGGAATCAGGCTGCTGAAGGGGGCCGCGGACCCTTCTGTTGTGTCCCGTCCGGGCTGTGGTATACTTCCCGCATTCTATTACGAGCGGGAGTAATTCAGCGGTAGAATGCCAGCTTCCCAAGCTGGACGTCGCGGGTTCGATTCCCGTCTCCCGCTCCATTTTATCTCTTTACTAATCAGTAAGTTAGCCTAGTTTCTAAAAGTGTCGTAAAGCGACAAACAGGGCCCGGGTGTGGATCAAGTGCGGTTTGAGGTGGTGAAAGTTCGGGGAATTCAGGCAGTCGTGGACCAACCTTTTCCCGGGTGCTATATTGAGGCCACCTTTCATCCAGTGAATAAGTTCTCTATCGTGGGACTCCGTCTAGCACGCCGCTACGGCTGCTTAATGGGGAGATCCCATTGAATACATGTTCGGCCATAGGATAAACGGCTCAATTAAGTTTTGAACACCACAACTATCTTCTTGGGTGTGATATTTGGTTCAATCGGTATGGGGTACCTTATTTATGGCAGGAAACAGAAGCACGGAATTGCACTGATTAGCGGTGTTGCGCTGTTTGCGCTCCCGTATCTTGTATCTGACCCTTTACTCCTCACTTTTCTTGGTGCTGGCGCAATGGCTTTGCCGTTCCTGTTCAGGCATTAGGACTCCTACTGGTGGGAAAGGCCCAGTGGGGAGAATCACGGCTCCAAATTCATCCGCCGCCGCAGGTCTTTGGGCCTGAGCCCTATCCTTGGAGTGGACTTCGAGTAGCCTCAGATCTAGTTTAGAGGGTGGACTCGTCCCCCGAGGGCAGAGGTGACTGAGAGATGGTGGGGAGGTGGGGAAGGTGAGTCAAGGGGAAGGATGATGCGAGAGAAAAAGAAAGAGCAAGAATGGTCCAAGATCGTTTCCGATTGTGGTCATCAAAATATGGCCGGCCCGAGGGTGAAGCCTGGGG
>JAPYTY010000501.1 GCA_029942065.1 Acidobacteriota bacterium
GTGAGCCTGTAATTGTGAAGCGAAATATTCGAGGTGATATGCCACATTCGATTGAGCCTGCAAGTCGCCCTTTGAACGTCCTTTTAGTCCGGGGAAAGCCGACCTTCATGGACATGATCGTGGGAATTCCCATCGGTCTGGTCTATGTGGCTCCGATTGCCGAGCAAAGGGGGCATCATGTGGATATTCTCGATTTGGCCCTGGAGAGTGAGCCTGGTCCAGTTCTCTCCGACAAATTAAAGGAGCATAACTGGGATGTGGTGGGTCTCAGTTGTATGACGGCCGAGTTCGAGGGTGCCGAATTGGTGGCGCGACAGGTGAAAGAGTTTGATCCGGGCATCCGGGTGATGTTTGGAGGACAGCACCCCACCATGGTCATGGACGAGGTGCTGGCTCAACCTTACTGCGATTTCCTGTGTATGGGTGAAGGAGAGGAGACTTTTGGCCACTTTCTGGATGTGTTTTCCTCTGGTGGAGACATGACCGAGGTCCTGGGGATGGCCTGGAAGGATGACGCCGGAGAGACCCGAAAGAATGCCCCTCGTCCCGCCATTCAGGACGTCGATTCCATTCCCTTTCCCTCTTACCACCTGCTGGACCTGGATCGATACGTGGAGGCCGAGTCGGCTCGGTTTACTGCCAAGTACGGCCGGGCGATTCAGATTTTTTCCAGTCGCGGCTGTCCCTGGCATTGTACCTACTGTCACGATCTATTCGGCAAGCAATTCAGGCCCCGCAGTGCTGAGAACGTGTTGGCGGAAATCAAGATGCTCTATGAGGACTACAATATTCAGGAATTCATGGTGGAGGACGACATCTTCAATTTCGATATGGATCGGGCCAAAAAAATATGCGATCTGATCGTCGAGGAGGGCCTCGAGATCGGGCTGCAGTTTGGGAACGGCGTGCGGCTGGAACGGCTGGATGAGGAATTGATGGAAAAGCTGGCGGCGGCCGGAACCCACCATCTGTGCATCGCCATCGAGTCGGCGAGTCCGCGTATCCAGAGTCTCACCAAGAAGTATCTGAAGTTGCATATGGTGAATGATGTGGTGAACTGGGCCAAAAAGTACAAGATCCATGTTCTGGGATTTTTCATGAGTGGCTTTCCCACCGAGACGGTGGAAGAGATCAACATGTCGATTCGTCTTGCCTGTCAGACTGATCTGGACGAAGCTCTCTTCAGCATTGTCATCCCCTATGCCGGCACGGAGCTCAGTAAACAGGTGGTCGAAAGGGGGTTGTACGATCCTGGTTACAACACCGATCTTTTGCATGAAGTGGTGAGAATCGAGACTCCGGATTTTGATTTCAAGACTCTCAAGCGGCTTCAGCGCAAGGCCTATATGATGTTTTTTTTGACTCGGTTCCGGTTTGTTAAAATGCTACCCAAGCTTTTGGATGTGCGTTCGAGTAAACGATATATCAAGGCCATCGAAAGGCATTTTTTCCCGGAATTTATCAGGGGAGAGGCCTCACGAACCAACT
Organism: Acidobacteriota bacterium; assembly: GCA_029942065.1. Classification (GTDB taxonomy): domain Bacteria; phylum Acidobacteriota; class UBA6911; order RPQK01; family JADFOI01; genus JAPYTY01. The sequence goes on from JAPYTY010000501.1 coordinate 1,489, forward strand.
AGCCTTGATTATTCATGAATCCTCTACTGCAGCGCCGCCGCCTTCATCTGAAGAACCGAAAATATCATTCGCCCTGACTGTGTTGCACTCGGTCGGTCTCCTCAACGTACTTTTTCAGTACGTTTGCGGGGACCTCTTCTTCGCGCGCCTTGTCAGGCCGGCGCTTTCGTCGCTTCGCTACGAGAACCTATGTATAATCAAGGCTACTAGCCTGCACTATGTACCGCTATCCCCACTTCCCCGATCACGTCTACGTTGAACTCACCAACGTGTGTAATGCACGCTGCACCATCTGTGCCACGCCTTCCATGGTACGAGAACGCGAGTTCATGTCGATGGAACTCTTTCGAAGGATTGTGGATGAGTGCGGGCGTTACAAAGCGAAGAAGATTCTGCCTTTTCTGCATGGAGAATCCTTGTTGATTCCGGAAGTAC
>JAPYTY010000502.1 GCA_029942065.1 Acidobacteriota bacterium
CCTCTGGTGTTGACCGATCAGGGCGAACTTTGCGCCCTGGACGCCAAGATGGCCTTTGATGACAGCGGTCTTTATCGGCATTCCGAGGTCCTTGAAATGCGGGACCTGGATGAGGAGGAACCGCTTGAGATCGAGGCCTCCCATCATCAGCTCAACTACATCAAACTGGACGGTCAGGTGGGATGCATGGTCAACGGAGCGGGACTGGCGATGGCCACCATGGATATCATCAAACTGGAGGGAGCCTCTCCGGCCAACTTCCTGGACGTCGGAGGCGGTGCCGATGCGGAGCAGGTCCAGAACGCTTTCCGGATCCTGCTGTCCGATGAGAATGTGAAAGCCGTTTTGATCAATATCTTCGGAGGCATCATGCGCTGCGATGTGGTGGCCGAGGGTGTGGTCCAGGCCGCCCGGGAAATCGGGGTGGGCGTGCCGGTGGTGGTTCGTCTGGAAGGGACCAATGTGGAAGAAGGGCGGGAAATCCTGAAAAACTCCGGTCTTGATTTCGCCGTAGCAACCGACATGGGAGATGCAGCCCGCAAGGTTCGTAACTTGATCCAGTCAGGAGAATAGGGAAACAGGGAGATAGGGTTTGGCCATTTGGATCGATAAAAATTCAAAGGTGGTGGTTCAGGGTTTGACCGGCAAAGAGGGAAGCTTTCATGCCGGGAAGTGTCGGGAATATGGCACCCAAATCGTAGCCGGAGTCACGCCCGGTAAGGGAGGCACCTCACAGGATGAAGTGCCTGTGTTCAATACAGTCAAGGAAGCGGTGAAAGAAAAAAATGCCAACTGCAGCATGATTCTGGTGCCCCCTCCCTTTGCGGCCGATGCCATCATGGAGGCGGTGGAGGCAGGGGTTCCGCTGGTGGTTTGCATCACTGAAGGGATTCCCGTTTTTGACATGGTGCGTGTCACCGAATTCATGAAGGGCACCGAAAGTCGGCTGATTGGCCCCAATTGTCCAGGGATCATCTCGCCCGGAAAATCCAAGATTGGCATCATGCCAGGTTCCATTCATAAGGAAGGTCGCGTGGGATGTATCTCCAGAAGCGGAACCCTGACCTATGAGGCGGTGGGGCAGTTGAGTTCCAAAGATATCGGTCAGAGCACCTGTATCGGAATCGGAGGAGATCCGATCGTCGGCACCGGGTTTATCGATGCGCTGGAGGCCTTTAATGAAGATCCCGAAACGGACGCGGTGGTGATGATCGGAGAAATCGGAGGTTCCGCCGAAGAAGAAGCGGCGGAATATGTCAAGGCCCATTTTAACAAGCCGGTGGTGGGTTTTGTCGCCGGGCAGACGGCACCACCGGGCCGCCGCATGGGCCACGCCGGGGCGATCATCTCTCAGGGACAGGGAACCGCCAGTGAAAAAATGAAAAAAATGACGGAGTGTGGGATCCAGGTGGTGGAGAGCCCGGCGGAGATCGGATCGGGGATGGAAAAAATGCTCCAGTCAGGCACCTGAGCCCGGAAAAGCGTCCTGCAACGAAACGGGGTGCAGTGCCTCGGTTCGTTGTCGCGTACGCCACAAAACGTCATCGAATCCCAGAAACGAGGTACTAAGGATAGTGCAGGAAAAAACATTAGCCATTATCAAACCGGATGCATTCAGTCGTAATTCTGGGGGCCAGATCATCGCCATGGCGGAAGCGAAGGAGCTTTCCCTTATCGGAGCCAAGCTGCTTCATCTCACCCAGCAGGAGGTCCAGGGCTTTTACAAGGTGCATCGAGAGAAGGTTTTTTTCGACAGCCTCACCCAGTTCATGAGCGAAGGGCCTATCTTCGTTCTGGTGTTCCAGGGGGAGAATGCCATCGTCCGTTGGCGGGAGACCATGGGTGCGACCAATCCCGCAGAGGCAGAGGAGGGAACCGTCCGGGCTCAGTTCGGTGAAAACATTGAGCGCAATGCCGTGCAC
>JAPYTY010000503.1 GCA_029942065.1 Acidobacteriota bacterium
GGTGCGCCCCTACACTCACCTTTCAGATCGCGCTCCGAAGGAGCGACAGAGCCTGGCTCAGGGCGTTTCGCCCTGGGACAGTCTTCTCTGTGTCTTTGTGCCTTTGTGCCTTTGTGGTGAAAATTTCCTCAGTTTCTTGGTGGTTAGGCCCGGTCGAAATGATGCAAAAAACGTACTAGCTTCGCCGAGACAACTCCAGTTCAATTGCCCCAAGGGGGTACTGAAATTCGAGGCAAATGCGTCACGGTAAGTGTGTGTGCGAATCCGGACGTGCCAAGATCAAAACGGAGAAGTACTCATGACATTAGATTTGACTCAGCTCACGTCGCAACTCGAAGCTCAGTTGGCAGATCTCAGCAAACAACGAATGGAAATTCAAAAAGAGCTGGATGCGATTCTGCTGGTAGAACGGGCCTCACATCGAGCTGATTCACTCCCGCCGGAACAAGAGGTATTTCCATCGCCAGTGGACCCCGAACCAATCCCACCCGTCACCGTCCAGCCTGAGGAAAGGCCAGTGCAGGAAGATGAGGCTCCGGTAGAGGAGCCGGCGGCAGTTGAGCCGGTCGAGGCGGCCCCTCAGGAAGAAGCGGCGGCCGAGCCTGTCGAGGCGCCGGCCGAGGCGATCGCAGCAGCCCCTCAGGAGGAAGTGGCGGCCGCAGAGGAGCCCGCTCCATCGGAGGCGTCTCCGGAGAACACCACCGAGATCAAGAAGCGAAGGAACCAGCTGGAAGAAACCGTCATGGCGCTGGAACTCAACGACGAGGTGGCGGTGCTGGAACTTCTGAAGATGGTTCACCAATCCCTGTCGCCCGGAAAAATTGCCGAGGAATTAGTGGCCGTGAACTGGAACTTTCAAGGGCAGCATCCCCGAGCGGCGGTCAATGCAGCTCTGCAAAAGATGGTCAACGAGGGCAAGGTCCAGCAGGTCAATGGTGGTGACTACGGAGTTTCCATCTAACCAGAGCCGGGGCCCGGCTAGCTGAATCCGGTCCAGGCTTACAACTCCAATCCTTCGTATTCCTTCTGGATCAATTCCCTGTCGTAACTCCTTTCCAGGCGCCGGACGATAAAATGGCCGCGAGCCATGTCCTGAAAGTGGTGGATAAACATGGCGTTGACCACAGCTCCACCGACCGCGCCGATGGCAGGAACAGCCATGGCGGCAACCTTTTCGGAGACGGTAACTCCAAACCGGGATGCCACGGTTGAGATAAACCTCACCAGGGCTGGAGCTCCCTTCTCAGCCAGGCCTCTTTCGGCAATGTGGCGGGCAGCTTCGCTCACCGACTGTGCCAGAGCGGAGCGAACCGCAAAGTATCCGGTTTCAACGCCATCATCCGCCCTGGATCTCCCCCCCAGGGCGAAGACTTCCAGACAGGTGATTCTTGTCTCGGCGGATTCAATGTCTTCACCCTCACCGCGAGCGATATCGGCAATGGATCGGAAAATGATGGTAGTGGAAATGGGCAATTCCACCAGCAGCCCAGGCAAACCAAAAGCGCCTCCGGTAGCCCCTGCAGTGATCGCTGCCAGGGCGTGCAACCGTTCCTGGGTGGGACCGCCGGTATTTCCCAGCGATCTGACGGCCACCTCAAGGGCCTTGTTCAGGGAGTTGCTCACCGCCTCCTGGATGGTGTCGGACCAGTTGTCGGGAAGCAGCTTGAATCCCTTCTCAATGGGGGTCCCGATTCGATCGGTCAACTTGGCCGTCAGGCTGGGTTTTTCCAGAAGGTGCTTTGCGTAACGAAGTTCTTCGAGATGTTCCTTGGCAACCTGCATAAATCCTGGAACCTGTCCTTACGGCCATCTTACTTGTCGGCCATGGATCCTAGCAAGAATTGCAGGAGATGTTTCTGCTCGAGGCTCTCCAAATGAAAGAATGCCACGGCAACCGCATTGACTGATTTGAC
>JAPYTY010000504.1 GCA_029942065.1 Acidobacteriota bacterium
ACCAGTACCAGTCCCTTCATACCACCGTGGTGGGCCCTGATGGACGTCCCTTTGAACTACAGATGAGGACCCACGAGATGGACAAGGTAGCGGAGGAGGGAATTGCCGCTCACTGGAAGTACAAGGAGGGAAAACTGGAGGAGGATAAGGATGACAAGCGCTTTCAGTGGCTGCGACAGCTTCTGGAATGGCAGCATGAAGTCAAGGATCCCCACGAATTTCTGAGTAACCTCAAGATTGATCTCTACCCGGAGGAGGTGTACATCTTTACTCCCCGGGGAGAAGTAGTGACGCTCCCCAGGGGGGCTACCCCGGTGGACTTCGCCTATGCCATCCATACGGAAGTGGGTCACAAATGTCTGGGTGCACGGGTGAACGGACGGATTGTTCCGCTGAAATATAAACTCAGCAACGGTGAAATGGTCGAGATTGTCACCTCCGAGGATCCCCAGCCCAGTCGGGAGTGGTTAAGTTTCGTCAAGACCTCTCGTGCCCGAAGTGCCCTCAGGCGCTCGATTAATATAAAGAAGAAGGAAGAAGCGGTTGAGTTGGGGAGGAAGCTGCTTGAGAAGAAGGCCAGGAGCTACGGCCTGAGTCTGAGGAAATACAAGGACAAACTGGAGTCTCTTGTGACTGAGTTGAACTTTTCCCACAAGGAAGATCTTTTGGTCGAGATTGGTTTTGGAAAGCTCTCCCCTCTCGAGGTGCTGAGACGCCTGGATCCGGAGAAAATCGAGGAAGGTGCGCAAAAGGATGAAGAGTCAAAACTGACTCAAGTGGTGAACAAGGTCTTGAGACGTTCAGATTCCGCCATCGAGGTCAGTGGGCACGATGATGTCCTGGTCTCCCGGGCTCAGTGTTGTGATCCTATTAGGGGGGAGGAGATCCTGGGCTACATGACCTCCGGGCGGGGTGTTTCGGTCCATTCCGCAGACTGCTCCAACATCGAGAAATTTTTGTTGGATCCGGAACGAATGATCAAGGTATCCTGGACTTCGGATGGAAAAAAGGCCATCTATCCCGTCCGCCTGCTTGTCGCAACTGAAGATCGAAAGGGCATTTTGGCCGACATCACCTCTGCTGTGTCCAGAGGAAAAACCAATATTGTGAATGTGACTGCGGATATCGTCGATAATCGTTACGGGCTGATTGATATGACCGTTGAGATCAGTGACGCCGACCATCTGGACGAGGTCCTGAATTGTCTCAAGGCCATCCAGGGTGTTCGGGAGATTGAGCGATCCAGGAACCCGGCAAGTTGGAAGGGACGCTGACCCCTGACCCTTGACCCCGTGGCCTGGTATTGACAGGAGCGGGCACACAGTGCTTTAATTGCCCGTTCCAGCGACTTTTTTGGAGGCAGTATGTCGAAGTTTTGTGAGATTTGTGGAAAGGGACCCCGATTCGGGAATAATGTGTCTCATGCCCACAATTTGACAAAGCGGCGCTGGAACCCCAACTTGCAAAGAGTCCGGGCGGTCGTCGATGGCACGGTGCGGCGCCTGCGGGTGTGTACCCAGTGTCTGAAAGCCGGAAAAGTCCAAAAACCCTCCATCGCCTGATAGAAGCGCTGGTCTTCAACCAGCGCGTTCCACCTTCCGCCTGGGCAGGGTCGTTGTAGCGGCCTCTTTTTAGCCCGCCGTCCGGAATCGGCGCACTGAGGCGCCTCGGCCGCTGGTCTTCGACCATCGCGTTCCGCGTTCCAGGTCCCACGTTTCACGTTCCAATTCGGCACGATCTTGCAGCCTGCTGTAGGGGCGCACTGAGTGCGCCCACAGCAAGGACTGTGAAGCCAAGAAGGGCGCACGGCCGTGCGCCCTTTCTGTCAGATTGCAGGCAACATAATCTTTTGCCAGGAGCCAGGAGCCAGGAGCCAGGAGCCAGGAGCCAGGAGATAGGAGATAGG
>JAPYTY010000505.1 GCA_029942065.1 Acidobacteriota bacterium
ACCATCACCAGGCCGACCATCAGAGAGGCCGCCATCAGTTCACTACGTCGGCGTGCCTGGCGCACCCAGCTTCCACTCACCAGCCCGCCCGAGAGCAAGACCAGAAACAGCCTGAAATCGAATAGCGATGCCAGCGAGACAAAAATCAACGTAATCAACATGATCAGCGGAACAATGCGCCGGTTGATGAGCACCGTGATCATCAAGCCCGCCCAGGGGACCGGGATCAGATAGGGCGAAAAGACTTCATAGAACAGCGCCACCTTTGCGCAGACCAGCACGATCAAGATCGTCAAATAAATAAGAACCAGATTCTTGTTTTTCTCGGTACTGCGGGGATAGAGGAAATTGGTGTGGTAAAGCAGAATGAGCGTGAAGATGGTCACAATAAGCAGCGTTCCCAGAACGCTGCCAGGTCCCACCATTTCTCGATTTCTGAGCGCTTCTTGAACCACCCTGCGATCAGCCTCGGTGACCAGCTTGCCTTTGGGAACCAGCAGTTCATGACGGGGGAACTGTTTGCCCTGATATTCGAAAGCGGCAGGAGCCCGATAGGCGATCCAGGCTTCAGTTTGGGCTGCCGGCGGAGAATACGGGTTGGCCAAATTCTCAAAGAAAAGGATCAGGAAAACACTGGGAATCACCAGAGAAGTAATGATCCAGGCCAGATAAGGTATTCCGTACAGGGAAGGACGGGCGGCAAGGACTTCCTCATCCTGAAACGCCTTCTCGGGGGAGTGCTCCCCCTCCGGATCCGGAACGGCGGTACCTTCCAGTTTGCGGATGAGGCCCTCTGCGGAACGCATCTTGCGGGCATGCCGCAGGCGCAAAAGTCCCAGAATCGTGCCAAAGATCGCCACCCCGATGAGGATAGCGACCGAGTACTGATAGATTTCAGCCATTGCGCTCATAGTCTAGCATGGGGCACCCAGGAGTCGGGACTCAGGAGCCAGGAGGGAAAACTGACCGGGTGACCGGCACAGGCTTGAGCGGCTTTCCGGAATCGGTGCACTCTTCATTCTGGATTCTTCTTCTCGCGGTCCCCTTCTTGGCTTCACCATCCTTGCTGTGGGCGCACTCAGTGTGCCCCTACAACAGGCTGCAGGATCGTGCCAGGATGGACCGTGAAACGTGGAACGTGAAACGCGCTGGTCGAAGACCAACGCCTGGTCAGGGATTCGGTGCCAGCGGTTTCCGCTTCAGCAGAAGCCAGCCAATCAGAATCGAAGCGAGAATGCCGAACTGCAGAACACAGGTCTCCAGGGTGGGCCGGATCTCCAACACCGGAAGCGATCCCACCCACAGCAGCGGCGTCTCCTTGATCCAACCAATCGTCTGCAACTCCCGCACTCCATAACCGGCAAACACAAACGCCAAAAGACCCAGCAGAATGCCGGTCAGTGAGAAAAAGGGTTTCAAGGGAATGCGAACCCCGAACTTGAACATGAGGAAGACCAGAGCCGCCAGGACGACAGTCCCCGAAATAAAACCCAACACCACCGCAGCCTGAGCTTCTGAGCTTCGCATCCATAAGGCCTGGTAGAAAAGGACCGTTTCCACCGCTTCCCGATAGACCACCAGAAAGGCGACCGATGCCAGGGCCAGGCCCCGGCCGGTTCCCACTGCTTCCTCGGCCTTTTTACGGATGTACTCCTTCCAGTTTCTGATGTCGATCTGCTGAATCACCCAGAAAGTCACCGAAAACAGGACTGCAGCAGCCAGCAACGAGGTGATTCCCTCCAGGGCTTCCTGCTGGAGCGGAGAGAGCGCCAGAATTACCTGAAACACCCACCAGGTCACGATTCCCAGCAGGATGCCGGCAGCAGTTCCCAGTCCGACGTATTTCCGGAGACGGCCATAGCCTGAAACGGCCAGGTAAGTCACCATCAATCCCAGCAGAAGAG
>JAPYTY010000506.1 GCA_029942065.1 Acidobacteriota bacterium
GGGCCAACGAGGCCGTTCCCCTGCCTGGCTCAGACAACAAATCACCAATCCCACCGCCATTCCCGACCATGAGGTCGTTTTAGGGTTTGAGGGCAAACAGAAATTCATGGCCTCCGCGGATCTGGTTTCTGGTCACGAATTGAATGTCCTGGTTAAATTTCTGCGCAGCCTCAACTGACGTCAAAACCAGACTTCCTTTTTGTTTGATCATTTTCCCGGCGTATTGTTACATAGGCTCTGGCGGGTGGGGTACGGCAAAAGAGGGAGTATGCAGACAGATCTCAGTAAAGTTCTCATTACCGGGGCATCTTCAGGGATAGGAGAGTCCACCGCCCGCGCTTTTTCAAGCTCCCGTTATGAGCTCTACCTGACGGCTCGTCGGGAGGATCGACTTGCCCAGGTGGCCCAGGCCTGTGAAGCCCAAGGGGCCGGTCGAGTCGTTGTCGGGTCCCACGACCTGGCCATCGCAGGCCAGGGCACGGCTCTTGTCAGGGATTGTATTGAAGCACTAGGTGGTCTTGACATACTGATCTGTAATGCAGGCTTTGGAATCTACGGTCCCATCCAGGAGACCCCTCCGGAGGATATGGCCCATATCTGGCAGGTCAATTTTCAATCCGGCTACGAGTCCATTCATGAGGCCTTGCCCTTTCTTCTCGAACAGGAAAAGGGACACATCGTTCTGGTGAGCAGCATTATCGGCAAGAAGGCTTTCCCCTTCTCCGGCAGCTATTGTGCTACCAAGTTTGCCCAGGTAGCGGTCGGGGAGGCACTCTGGGGAGAGTTGAAGGGGACCGGTGTTGAGGTCAGCGTCGTGTGTCCTGGCTATACTGCCAGCGGATTTCAGGCTTCTGCACGCAAAACCGAAAGTCTGCGGTCAATGAGGCGACTGGGAGGTGGGCAGAGTTCGGAAATCGTGGCTCAGGCGATTGTCGGCGCCATCCGCCACAAAAAACGCGAAGTTCATCTTACCCTCTCAGGCCAATTTTTTTGCATGGCGAGTCGGCTCTTTCCAAATCTGGTGAATCACATCCTGGCCTGGGTGGTGAACCGGGAACAACGGAAAACGAGATAGGCTTGCCCCTGGCGGAAAAACCGAAATCCGATCCGGAGTGTGGGAGGCGCCTCAGTGCGCCGATTCTTCTGACCGGCTGACCGGAGCTGGTCTGTGATCAGCGCGTTTCAAGCTGGCACGACGAGGAATTCATTCCCAGGACAATCCTTATACAGGACATTGTGAGTTCAATTCTCTGGGCCCCATGCCACCAAGATGTTCTATGCCCCCCCACTTCGCTTCCACTGCAGCCAGAACAATGCGAGAAGCGTTTTGCCGTCCTTGATTTCACTGCGTTCCGCCATCTCAATCGCTTTTTCCAGGCTGTAGAACTCCACCACAATGTCCTCTCCCTCTTCCGGGTTGACCGAAGTTTCCTGCAGCTGGTTGGTAAAGTAAAAGTGCAGGAGTTCATTGCAGAATCCAGGCGTGGGATAGAAACTGAAAATATGTTCCAGAGAATCGGGACGAAACCCGATCTCTTCCTCGAGTTCCCTTGCAGCGCTGACCTCCGGTTTTTCCCCGGGCTCCAGTTTTCCCGCGGGAAGCTCGAGCAGCCTTTGGTCCAGGGGGTAGCGAAACTGACGCACGAAGGCGATCCGGCCGTCCTCCATTTCCGCCATGACCACGACCCCGCCGGGATGCCGAACCACCTCACGAATGGCTGGTTTTCCCTCGACTTCAATGGTGTCGACGATCAGGTCGACGATTTTCCCGGAATAGACATGTTTGCGTTCCGTCGACATGATGTCATTGAAAATACAACAGACCACAGACAGAAGGCAGGATGAAGAGTCCGGAGTGTGGGAGGCGCCCCGGCCGCTGGTCTTCGACCAGCGCGTTTCAGGT
>JAPYTY010000507.1 GCA_029942065.1 Acidobacteriota bacterium
GAGTCCCTCCAATAACAAGGAACGGGTGGATGAAGTGGGAGCTTTCATCACCAACTGGCTGCGGGAGCAGGGATTTGCTCCCCAGGTGCTTCCTCGCCAGGATGTGGGCGATATCGTCTGGGCGGAGTGGGGAAAGGAACAGCCCGGACGTATTCTGGTGCTATGTCACATCGACACGGTGTGGCAGACCGGGAGCCTCGAGCGCAATCCCTTCCGTGTCGAGGATGGGCGCATCTATGGACCCGGTATTTTTGACATGAAGGGGGGCGTGGCCTCCACCTTGAAGATTCAGGAATATCTGAATCGAGGCTGGATTTCCCCGGCCAAGAAAGTGCGTTTTCTTTACACCACCGATGAAGAGCTCACCAGTTCTCACAGCCGGCCAGTCATCGAGGAATTCGCCCGGGAAAGTGATGCAGTCCTGGTCACCGAGCCACCGCTTCCGGGAGGAGGTCTCAAGACGGAGCGAAAAGGGGTGGGCAGCTATCTCCTCAAGATCCACGGCAAGTCGGCGCATTCGGGGGTGGAGCCGGAGAAGGGAATCGATGCCGTCGATGAGCTGAGCCGACGGATCGGTGAGATCCGTTCTTTGTCACAGTCCGAGCAGGGGACGACGGTGACGGTGACCCAGGTTCGGGGCGGAACGGCCATCAATGTGATCGCCGAATATGCGGAGGCGGTGGTGGACACTCGATTCTCCAGCAAGCAGGAGGCCGACCGAGTGGATCAGGCACTGCGCAACATGAAACCCGAGGTGGAGGGAGCTCGGCTGGAGCTGGAGGGGGGGATCGAACGATATCCCATGGTCAAGACCGATGGTTCACATGAGTTGTTCCTGACGGCCCGGGAAATTGCCGCCGAGCTGGGCTTTGATCTGGATGAAGGAGGCAGTGGGGGCGGGAGTGATGGGAACTTCACGTCGGCGCTGGGCATTCCAACCCTGGATGGAATGGGCATTCCCGGGGATGGCGCCCATGCCTGGCACGAGCATGTCCAGGTGGATCAACTGGCTCCCCGCATCGCCCTTCTGGCCCGCCTGATCGAGAGACTGTGACCAACAGACCAACAGACCTGAAATCTGAAATCAGAAGTCCTAAATCCGAAACCTGGGTTGTTCGGGTTCTCTGCGCGCGAAGTGCGCTTCTCCATGCGGAGCGGAGGCGACGCGTTGCTCCTCTCCGCGTGCGAAGCACGCTTCTCTTGACCCCTTAACACAGACCAACAGATCAGGGACCTCAACGATAAAAATGAAACGTGGAATGTGGAACGTGGAACCTGGAACGAGCTGGTCAAAGACCAGCGACTCCAGTTTGACTCTCAACACGAGTCTCAGTAACCTACCGGGCCGAAGTTTTGGAATCCGGATGATTTGGAATCCGGATGATGCATAATAGAGAAAGAAGGATAAATACCGCATGGCTAGTGGAAAGATCGTAATACCGGACAATGGAGAAAAAATCACCTTTGATAACGGCGAGATCCAGGTGCCGGACCACCCCATCATTCCCTTCATCGAGGGAGACGGTATCGGACGGGACATCTGGAAGTCCACCCGTCGGGTACTGGATGCAGGTGTTGAAAAAGCTTTTCAGGCAAGTCGTTCGATTGCCTGGTGCGAGGTGTTCGCCGGTGAAAAAGCCAAGCAAAAATTCGATGAATGGCTTCCCGATGATACCGTCAAGGCCATCTCCGAATACGGGGTCGCCATCAAGGGTCCCCTGACCACCCCGGTCGGAACGGGAATCCGCAGCCTGAATGTCGGTCTGCGCCAGATTCTGGACCTCTACAGTTGTGTCCGGCCCTGCCGCTACATCTCCGGAGTTCCCTCGCCGGTTCGGGAACCTCAGAAACTCGACGTGGTGATCTTTCGAGAGAACACGGAAGACGTC
>JAPYTY010000508.1 GCA_029942065.1 Acidobacteriota bacterium
CCATTACAACGACCTTGCTGGGGGCGCACTCAGTGCGCCCCTACACTCCCACCCCTGGCTCCTATCCTCCATGTCAGCGGTCAACAGTCTGTGGTCTGTTGGTCAGGAGTCAGGGGTTTTCCCCACCCTTCCCTCTAGATGCTCTTTTTTTTTATAGAGCGAGTAGACCACCAGTCCGGGAAACGCCGTCAGAACATAGAGGGCGAAGGTCACCAGAGAGAGGCCGACGGCCGTCTCGGCGGGAATTCCGATCTGGGAGAAAAATAAATAGAAAAGGCTCTCTCGCAACCCGATGCCGTTGATGGTCAAAGGAACCATGATACTCAGATTGATCAGGGGTACGAAAATCAGGAAGACTCCGAAGGGAGCTTCAATCTGGATGGCCTGGGCCGCAACCCAGACAATCAGTACCGATAAAAACTGGATCACCAGGGACAGGATAAACGCCTTCAGAATTGATCCCTTGCTGCTTCGAAGCGAATTGAGTCCCTGGTAAACCAGCTCCATCTTGGCTTCAAGATCCTCGAGGTTTCTCTTGATCAGAAAAGCACTGATTGTGCGATGCATCCAGTTGTGGAACAGAACCAGAATCGCCAGCAGGTACAGAGTGATCATGCTCAGGAAAACATAAAAAAGTCGAACTCCTTCCACACTGATGTCCTGAAGGGCGGCGAAGGAGGTTCCGATGATCAAAAGGGCACACAACCCGGCACTTCTCTCCAGGACCGTGGTGGTGACGGTGGTGGACATGCCTCGGTCCTCCTGTTTGGCAAGATAGTAGGAACGAAAAAAGTCTCCTCCGATACCTGAAGGAAGGAAAAGATTGAAAAAATAACCAATGAAGGTGATCTTGATGAGAGGTACTATTTTGGAGTTGATGCCAAAATTCCTGAGAATCGTCTGCCATCGAACCACCCCTAAAAACATGCTGGAAAACTGGATGAGTGCACCCAGCAGAATATAAAACGGATTGGCCGACAAGAGAATACCCAGCAACACCTCCAGATCCATCTGATAGGCGAGGAACACCAGTAGCGCCAGGGTAATGAGTACCTTGATGGAAACCTTGGTCCGGTAAGACATCACAGGAATTGTGGCAAAATTGCCTGGAAAGCGCCAACGCCTTATAATCCTTCTGATATGCCGGTATACGAATACCTCTGTCAGGACTGCGGGCGCCGCTTTTCCCGTTTTTTTTGGAAGATCGCGGATGCAGATGGAGCCCTATGTCGCTGTGGAAGTGGAAAAATCGAGCAACAGGTCTCCCGGGTTGCCATGCCCCGCTCCGAGGAAAGCCGACTCGAGAGCATGGCCGATCCCACCTCGTGGGGCGACTTCGATGAGAACGACCCAAAGTCGATGGCCCGTATGATGAAGAGAATGGGAAGCGAAATGGGTGAAGACCTGGGACCTGAGTTCAACGAGGTAGTGGATCGGCTTGAAGCGGGAGAGGATCCCGAATCCATCGAAACCTCGCTGGATTCCGGGGAAGCCGGGCCCGATATGGATAATCTCTTTTAGCCGATTGTTAGCCGATCCAAGCCCGATGAATACCCCTTCTCTCAAGCCGAACTCTCCATCCCACTGGTACGCCGTGGCCACCCGCTCCCGCCACGAAAAGGTGGCGGCGGAACAGCTGTGGCAAAAGGAGATCGAATGTTTTCTACCCTTGAACGAAGTTCTCTCCAAGTGGAAGGACCGCTACAAAAAGGTTCAGTTCCCCCTGTTTCCCGGCTATCTCTTCGTTCACGTCCCCATTCGGGAACGCAGGCTGGACATCCTGAAGGTCCCTTCAGTGGTTCGGATCATCGGTTTTGAAGGTCAGCCAACCTCCATTCCAGAGGCCCAGCTGAAATCCGTAAAACGATTAGTTTTCAGTACCTTACCA
>JAPYTY010000509.1 GCA_029942065.1 Acidobacteriota bacterium
CTGCATTCGGGGGGAGGGGTAGGAGCGCTGGTCTGCGACCAGCGCGTTCCACGTTCCACGTTTCACGTTTCACGAAATGAAGAACGGAGTCCCGCGCCGAGTCCGGCCGATTGCACGAGTCCGCGTAGCGGACTGGCGCTCTAACTCAAAATTTTGTTCTCTTTTAAAACCTTCACCAGTTCCGCGACGGCGTCAACCGAGTGCTGGAGCTGGGCCTTCTCCGGGTCGCTGAGGGTGATTTCTATCACCTCCTCGGCCCCCCTGGAACCCAGTTTCACGGGGACGCCGACGTAAAGATCGTTGACCCCATATTCACCTTCGAGATAGACACAACAGGGAAGAATTTTCTTCTTGTCCCTCAGGATCGCTTCCACCATTTCCACGGCCGAAGCTGAGGGCGCATAAAAGGCGCTGCCCTGTTTGAGCAGTCCCACGATCTCAGCCCCACCGTCCCGGGTTCTCTGGACCAGGGCTTCCACCCGGTCCGGCGGCATCAGCTCGGTGATTGGAATACCGGCCACGGTGGAGTAGCGGGGCAGCGGAACCATGGTGTCGCCATGCCCACCCAGAACGAAGGCGTGGGTGTTTTCCACCGACACGTTGAGTTCCTGGGCGATGAAGGTTCGAAAACGGGCGGAATCCAGGATACCGGCCATTCCCAGGAGCCGTTCCCGAGGAAAGCCGCTGACCGACTTGGCGACCTGACACATCGCGTCGAGCGGATTGCTGACCACGATGATGATGCACTCCGGGCTGTGGCGAACGATGTTCTCGGTGACCTGCTTGACGATACCGGCATTTTTCAGCAACAGATCGTCGCGGCTCATTCCAGGCTTCCTGGGAAGCCCCGCCGTGATCACCACCACGTCGGAGTCCTTGGTGTCTCCATAATCATTGGTACCGGTCAATTGAAAGTCGTAGCCTTCCACCGGTCCGGCTTCCAGAAGATCCAGGGCTTTTCCCTGAGGGATCCCTTCCAAAATGTCGACCAGCACCACGTCCGCCAGTTGTTGATCCACCAGGCGCTGTGCGGTGGTCGCACCCACATTGCCGCTTCCCACTACCGTCACTTTTGATCGCATTGAATTCTCCTTTACCCTTCTATGTTCTCGATAATGGCCGAAGCGAACTCACTGGTCTTCAGGACAGTTGCTCCCTCCATCTGTCGCTCCAGATCATAGGTAACCCGCTTTTGAGCAATAGCCTCCCCCAAAGCGGAATAAATAAGCTCTGCTGATTCCTGCCATCCCAGATGCTCCAGCATCATGAGGCCCGAAAGGATCAACGAACTGGGATTGACCTTGTCCTGGTCCGCATACTTGGGTGCGGTCCCATGGGTGGCTTCAAAGAGCGCCACCTGGTCGCCGATATTGGCACCCGGCGCCATCCCCAATCCCCCGACCTGGGCGGCACAAGCGTCCGAGAGGTAATCTCCGTTGAGATTCGGCAAGGCAATCACTTCGTATTCATCGGGACGCAGCAGGACCTGCTGAAACATGGCATCGGCGATACGATCATTGATCAGAATCTTGCCATCCGGAATCTGCCCTCCATGTTTGTCCCACAACTCGGTTTCGTCGATGCAGACGTCCGGGAATTCCCTCCTGGCCAGTTCATATCCCCAGTCTCGAAAGGCTCCTTCGGTAAACTTCATGATGTTGCCCTTGTGGACCAGGGTCACGCGTCGTCGTCCATGGCTGACGGCATACTCAATCGCCTGGCGCACCAGTCGCTCGGTTCCGAAAATGGAGATGGGTTTGATCCCGATTCCCGAGTCCTCCCGAATCCCCGAGGAAAACCTGGTATTGAGAAAATCGATAACCTCCTTTACCTCCGGCGTGCCCTGTTGCCATTCCACTCCCGCATAGACGTCTTCCGTGT
>JAPYTY010000510.1 GCA_029942065.1 Acidobacteriota bacterium
ACAATTTATGCAGATTTCGGGCTGGTGTCGGGGCGCACTGAGTGCGCCCACAGCCAGATCGTTGTAGTGGCCTTCCGGATTCGGCCCGGTTTCGGATTTAGGACTTAGGATTTCGGATTTCGGATTTCGGATTTTCTATCAGATGCCCAGTATCAGACTCCTCTGTCTGTGGTCTTCCCGTTTGTTCTCGACACCCCGATCCTGCACAATGCACTGTTTACTTTCGAAACACCCATGCGCATCGTGAACTTCATTAAAACGCCCGGAATGGTTGCAGCCGTCATCCTGCTCTGCTCGGCCAACGCTTTCTCCGCCAGTCAGGATATTTTTTCCAATCCGGGCAGCAGGAAAGTCACCGCACTCCACATTGAAGGGGAGATCGTCATTGACGGGAGGTTCGACGAGCCGGAGTGGAGTCTGGCCCAACCCGCCGCTGATTTCATTCAAAACGATCCGGCCATGGGAGAGCCGGCAACCGAGCGAACCGAAGTCCGGATCCTGTATGACGACCAGAATCTTTACATCGGCGTTTACTGTTTCGATTCCGAGGGCGAGGATGGTCTTGTTATCACCCAGTTAACCAGAGATTACGGACCGCGTGAAAATGATCACTTCTCGATGATCTTTGACACCTTTGATGACAATCGCAACGGCTTTATCTTCGGGGTCAATCCCTCCGGTGCCCAAAGAGATGGCCAGACAGGTGGGGATGGGGCCCAGATCAGTTTTGACTGGGACGGGATCTGGGATGTCAAGACCAGCATAACCGAAGCGGGTTGGCAGATCGAAGCTGTGATCCCTTTGACGACCTTCCGGTTTCGGGAACTGGAGACCCAGATCTGGGGTGTCAACTTTGGTCGGCGCATCCGGCGCAAAAACGAAGCCACCTACTGGTCTCCCATCCCGCGGCCTCACACCATGAGTCGGGTTTCTTTTGCCGGTACCCTGGAGGGCATCGACGGGCTGCGCCAGGGCCGAAGCCTGTATATCAAGCCCTACCTGTCGACACCGTTGGTTCGCAAGGAAGACGACGATGTGGACTTTCTTCCCGACGCCGGCCTGGACGTCAAGTACGCCGTGACCTCGAATCTGACCGTGGATCTGACAGTGAACACCGATTTTGCTCAGGTTGAAGCGGATCAACAGCAGGTGAACCTGACTCGATTCAGCCTCTTTTTCCCAGAGAAACGGGAATTCTTTCTGGAGAACGCCAGTATTTTTCAGGTCGGCAAATCGATGCGAAGATTCGGTCGTGACAGTTCCCGCGACCTGATCCCTTTTTTCAGTCGCCGGATTGGAATTTCCCAGGGTGGATTGGTTCCCATCCTGGGGGGGGCACGCCTCAGCGGTAAAGAGGGTCACTACACCCTGGGCTTTCTCTCAATCCAGACCGATAGTTTCGAGGAGACTCCTTCCACCAGCTTCACGGTGGGGCGCATCAGTCGGGAGTTGTTTCGAAACTCCGACATCGGAGGAGTCTTCATCAACAAACAGGAGAAGGACGGCCGGTACAACCGCACCTACGGCCTGGATGCGAACTTCAAGTTCTTCAACTACCTGGACGTGGTTCCCTTCATCATGAAAACCGACACACCGGGAAAAGAGGGTCGGGACATGGCCGCCAACCTGAGCCTGGCCTGGAATGATTCTTTCTGGGATATTCAGGGGGAATATCTGGACATTGAAGAGAACTTCAACCCTGAGGTTGGCTTTGTGCCTCGGGCCGGGATCCGCAAGTCCAGGGGTAGAGTTTCCGTAAGGCCCAGACCGGGTGAGCGTATTCCTTCCATCCGGCAGTTCCAGCCTTCCGTGGAGATCAATTACATCGCCGATCAGGAGAGCGTCCTGCAGACCCGGACCCTGGACAGCGCTTTATC
>JAPYTY010000511.1 GCA_029942065.1 Acidobacteriota bacterium
TCGACACAACCCTTGGCCATGAAGGTGCTGACGACCCCGATGCCGGTCTTTTCAACCAGTTCGCGGAGCTGTTTGGTGGCCCGTCGGCGGATGGTTCCGTTACCGGCCAGAATGACGGGGCGCTTGGCTTGTTTGATGGTCTCCCAGGCCTGGTCGACGATTTTATCGGCAGGTACCGGTCGTCGGAAACGCCGCGGCTCGATCGGTTCCGTGGTGGCGTCCAGTTTGGCGATATCTTCGGGCAGTTCAATGTGGCAGGCCCCCGGCTTCTCGGTGCGGGCCACGCGGACGGCCTTTCTGACGATTTCCGGGATGTTGTTGGGATGAAGAATCGTCTGGGCCCATTTGGTGACGGGCCGAAACATGGCGACCACATCCATCACTTGGTGGGATTCCTTGTGCAGCCTCTGGGAAGCTCCCTGCCCGGTCAGGACCAGCATCGGGGCCCGGTCCATGTTGGAATCGGCCACTCCGGTGATGAGGTTGGTAGCTCCGGGACCCAGCGTCCCGAGCGCTCCGGCCGGATTCCCGGTTAAACGGCCGTAGATTTCGGCCATGAAAGAGGCACCCTGTTCATGTCGGCAAAGGATGAACTGGATTGATTTGGATTCCTCGAGAGACATCATGAAGTCGGCATTCTCTTCGCCGGGCACGCCGAAAATGTACTCGATACCTTCTGTTTCCAGGCATTTCACAAACAAGTCCGAAGCTTTCATTCTCTTACCCCCACTGCGGATGGTTGATTGGCGTGAACTGAGAAAAAATCTTGACCCCTCAGGGAAACTCCCCTTCCCAAATTCGTTTCCGAATTTGACCTCGATCCTATCCCGGTGGAACGGACAACGCAAACGAAGAATGAAGGGATGTCCAAGAAACCCAAAACCCAGGCGGTGCTAGTTTTCGGTATCCAGAAGACGGCTGAGACTCTGCCGGACCGGATCGTAGTCGGGGCTTTGTTCCAGGGCCTGACGATAGATGCGAAGCGCTTCCTGATTGTTTCCCTGAGCCTCTCGGATCGAGCCCAGGTTGGCGAAGGCTTCAACCTGGTCGGGATGCCTTTCAATGACCACGGAAAAGAACTGGGCCGCCTCCTCCAGTCGCCCATCCTTGAGCAGAAACAATCCGACGTTGGTATAGGCCTCCACCCGGTCCGGGTCGATTTCAAGGGCGCGGTTAAAGTGGCGCAAGGCTCGCTCTCGACCTCCTAATTCGGCCAGGGCCAGTCCCAGGTTGTTGTGGATTTCGTACGAATCGGGCGAGAGTTCAAGGGCCCGCATGTACCAGACGAAAGCCTCGAAGTCGCGGTCCTGCCTGGCCAGGGCCAGGCCGGAGGCCAGGTAAATCCGGGTGGAGTCCTGGCCATCGAACTTTCGCATGAAGACCGTTCCCGGATCGTCGGTCCCTTCGGTGGGATTTCGGACTCCATCTAAAAGAGAGGTGAAAGCCATCAAAATCAATCCGGCTATGAACAAGGAATGAAGGGCGACCCTCCGTCGGTCCGTCGTGTCTGGCAGCCTGGTGCGGTGGATTGCTGCACACAGCAGCAGCACCAGAGGAACGAAAATCGGTGACAAATAGCGATTATGGAGGGGAAAAAGAGACACCTTGGTGGCCGTATAGACCATGATGGCCGGGTAGGTGAAAAAAAAAGAAAAGACCGGCATGAAATGGCGGTAGGTCCGATCTGTCTCATCTTTCCGGATCAGGAGGGTGAACCAGGTCAAGAGCCCTACCACCACGATAATGGCGAAGCTCAGTTGGACCGCCGGGGCGAAAGTCAGAGGCAGAAACCAGAGTGAAATTACTTCGAAGACGTCGTCCAGGTTCTGGGCCAGAGTGCGTGGCGTAGAGGTTGAAAAAGAGGTCAGG
>JAPYTY010000512.1 GCA_029942065.1 Acidobacteriota bacterium
CCTTTGACTCCCACCTCGGAGAGTTCTTCTTCCCCCTCGGACCGGAGTTCAGACCGAGTCCTGGAGTAGAGGCGCGTTTCAAGCGCAGAAGTCAATCAGGGTTTCGGATTCAGGATTTCGAATTTTTTTCACAGTGTGTCTTGGTGGTGAAGTCCTCACGACCTTGCTGTGGGCGCACTCAGTGCGCCCCTACACTCACCTGATCGACCTCACTTCGAAGGATCGACAAGGTCAGGGGTTGGTCTTCTCTGTGTCTCTGTGGTGAAGTTCTTTTGGGTGCCTTGGTAGTGAGATCACTCCAGAAGTGAGCCATCCAGGACGGAGGCATCGTACCTAGCTTTTTTGAGCTTTTCGAGAATCTCCCGAACGTGGTCCGTTCCCAGAGCCTGAACCACAAACTCCACCTCCGCAACCCGTAACGAAAGGTTGGTGAACGCCCTTTGATGGCGAACCTCGATGATGTTGGCATTGACCTCACCGAAGATACGGCTGATCTCCGCCAGGGTTCCGGGAATGTCGGGAATTCCGACTCGAAGTCTGACCAGCCGGCCCGAGCGGGCCAGGCCACGCTGGATGATGGAAGAGAGTACCAGCAAATCAATGTTGCCGCCGGAAAGGACTAGACCCACTTTGCGCCCCTCAAATCGAGCCCGGTTTTCCAGAACGGCAGTCAGGCCGACGGCTCCGGCCCCTTCCACGACCGTTTTCTCCACCTCGAGAAGCAGAAGAACGGCCTTTTCAATCTGGCCCTCCTCGACCACAAGGATCTCATCCACGAACTCCTCGACCAGAGGCAGGGTGAGCCCTCCAGGTTCCTTGACGGCGATACCCTCGGCGATGGTTGTCTGTCCACACTCGATCGGGACCCCCTGGAGGGCCTGTTGCATGGCTGGAAATCGTTCGGTTTGCACGCCCACGACCTCGATGTCCGGCCGAATTCCCTTGGCCGCGACCGCACACCCCGCGATCAGTCCACCGCCCCCGATGGGAACCAGCAGGACCTCCAGATCCGAGCAAGTCTCCAGCATCTCAAGGGCAATGGTTCCCTGCCCCGCAATGATCTTTTCATCGTCATAAGGGTGGATCAGAATCAGACTCTTTTCCCGGACCAGTTCCCGGGTCAGTTCAGCAGCTTCATCCAGCCCCTGGCCATGCAGGATCACCTCGGCACCGAAGGCCTGGGTGCTCTGAACCTTGATATTGGGGGTCGGCCGAGGCATCACGATGGTGGAAGAAATCCCAAGTTTCTGGGAATGGTAAGCCACCGCCTGGGCATGGTTGCCAGCCGACATCGCGACGACTCCCGCCTTTCGCTCCTCGGGAGCTAGCGACAAAAGCTTCGCCAGGGCGCCCCGATCCTTGAAGGAGGCGGTGAACTGGTGGGTTTCGAATTTGAGCAGCAGGTCGGCTCCCGTGATCTCCGAGAGCGTCATGGAACGCCTGCAGGGAGTCCTGACGACGCCATCCCGGATGGCCTCCGCTGCCTTCTGGATGTCTTCGAGGCCGACGGTCATGGAGAAGGAGAATATCAGAGAACGGCGCCGCTCACACGAGGAGAATACCAGGGACTATTGCCACACCCGAGAACATGTGGCCACCCTTCCGGAAGGCCGGCCACTGCAACGGTATGGCTACCTTCATCCAGTCATCAAGAAAAGCGTAATCAAGAAAGGGGGAGGGCCTGACGGCCCTCCCCCGAATCAATTGCGGGAAGTGGATTGGATCTCATCAACCTCCGGATCCGGAGTTATCATCCCCTTCATCGCCGTCGGATTCGTCGTCTCCGGAACCGCTGTTGTCATCACCCTCTTCGCCGTCTTTTTCGTTGTTGTCGTCATCTCCATCGACGCCGTCTCTACCGCGGT
>JAPYTY010000513.1 GCA_029942065.1 Acidobacteriota bacterium
TTTCTGGCTGATCAGTAGTTTTTAGCCCGAACAATGCACAAATTCTCTACTGCAGCGGCGAGAACCTATGCATTATTCGGACTATTTTTTTTTTAGAATGAATGGTTTCGGTGGCATCCTCACAGTATCGTTGGCCGGCTTGTTCCTGCCGGCCCCTTTGCTGGTGGCTCAAGCGCCTTCGGAACCGGTGGATCTGCTGATCACCCGGGCCCGGGTGATCGACGGCACCGGAGGCGTCCTTGAAGGGGCCACCCTGGCCATCAGCGGAGAACGCATTGAGACGATTCATCCCGGCCCGACTCAGCTCCAGGCCACCCTGACGATCGATGCCGAGGGCAAGACGGTTCTTCCAGGCCTGATCAACGCCCACGTCCACCTGAGACCACCCGGGGTGGTCAACGAACAAACCCTGACCGACTTTCTCGTCGATGGACTGACGGCTGACCTCTACGACTATCTCTCCCATGGTGTCACCACCATCAAATCAGCCGGAGATCCGGCTGCTCTCTTGATTCAGGCCAGAAGACGACTCGAGCAGGGCGAACTCCATGGTCCTCGACTCTTCCTCACCGGCCCTCCACTGACCGGTGTCGACGGACATCCCGCGGCCACGCTCTTCAAGGACAATACCTGGCTGCGCACCCGACATACCATCGAACTGGCTTCCGAGCAAGAAGCACGAAAGGCCGTTGGTCGGCTGGCGGCACTGGGCGTAGACGCCATCAAACTGGTCTACCAGGGCAGCAGCGATGAAGCAGCGCCCTACCTGTTTCGTCCAGGGGTCCCTCTGCCCAAAATGTCCCACCTGATCATGCAGGCCATTATCGATGAAAGCCATCGCCATCAACTCCTGGTCACGGCCCACACCAATGATCTGGGGGATGCCCTGGCGGTACTCGAGGCGGGGTGTGACGGACTGGAACACGGCGTATCGCGCGCACGGCTTCGGGGCACGGAACTCGGTCCCCTGTTGAAACAGCACGAGGCCTCTTATGTTCCCACCCTCTCGTTGTATGCGCGACGCCGTCCCGAAGTCCTGGAAACCGCCATGGGGAACCTCAAATGGCTGGCCGATCAGGGGGTCCGAATCGTTGTCGGAACCGACGGCATTCCTTCGGCAGGTGCCTCGGGCCCGGATACTCTCAGGGAACTCGAACTGATGGTCGAAGCGGGCATGG
This sequence comes from Acidobacteriota bacterium, assembly GCA_029942065.1. GTDB lineage: Bacteria > Acidobacteriota > UBA6911 > RPQK01 > JADFOI01 > JAPYTY01. The sequence continues at coordinate 1,179 of JAPYTY010000513.1, forward strand.
ACCCCGATCAGGTGATTCAGGCGGCGACGCGCAATGCGGCACGCCATCTGGGCAAGCTGGAAGAAATGGGAACCGTCGAGGAAGGCAAGCTGGCGGATCTTATCATCGTCGATGGTGATCCCCTGGCTGACATTGCCCAGCTTCAGGCCATCGAAGTCGTGATCAAGGGTGGGAAAGTCGTAGTGGACCACCGCTGAAAAGGTAGGCCCAGGATGCTTTATCGGATTCGCGCCAGCATTGTTGAGGATATGATGCAGGAGTTCTTCAAGAAACTCAGCGACGGCACCATCCAGGAGCAGAAACCTGACGGCCCGGAGATTGTGGCCTCCATGGAGCGTGCCCGATTGACTGCACCCGGAATCATCGAGTGGTCCGAGACCTGCTATTGCCCAACTCCCCTGGCTCATGAAAGGGAAACCGTTTACGATCACTACCTCTCGGGAATAGAAGCGGAAGAAATTCCCTCACCACCCGAGATCCCGGGCGAATCCTTCTGGGAGTACTTAAAGAAGCTGACCCCTGACCCCTGACAGGAAATCCGAAGTCCCAAATCCAAAACCTCTCCGAAATTCAAGTCCAGTCCGGAATGTGGGAGGCGCATTAAAAGTCCTGATAGCATAGGGCCCAGAACCCCGAAGGGGTGATGTGAAATATCCTGGGGCGTGAGCCCCAGGATTGA
>JAPYTY010000514.1 GCA_029942065.1 Acidobacteriota bacterium
GATGGAAAGGTGCTCCCAGCTTCGCTCCCTGTTCAACGATCTCCTTTTTTCTGAGATGAATCAGAGGGGTCATGATTTGAATCGAGGTGTCGGGCTTGGTGCCCTCTTCAATGACCGAAGCGAAGGCCTTGAAGAACGATTCACGACAATCTGGATATCCCGAACTGTCTTCCTGAACGGCTCCGATATAAATCGAATGAAAACCCAGAACCTCAGCCCAGCTTGTGGCGATCGAGAGCATATTGGCGTTGCGAAAGGGAACATAGGAAACAGGGATTCCTTCCCGATCCAGTTCCCCCTCGGGCACCTCCAGAGAGGAATCGGTGAGGGCTGAGCCGCCAATTTCGCTGAGGTGATTGATATTTGAGACCAGTCGCTGGGAGGCCTGGTAGTGTTCCGCGATCCTGTTAAAGGCCTCCTCTTCTCGCCTGGCGGCGAGTTGACCATAGCCGACATGTAAAAAGGCCAGCGGCAAGCTCAGAGAGTGAGCCACGGCGGCGGCAACACAGCTGTCAAGACCCCCGCTCACCAGACAAACAGCGCCACCACCCTTGTTTTGGCCCGTACTATGCATAAATTCTTTACTGCATCGCCAAAATCGCTCGTCCTGACTGTGTTGCACTCGGTCGGACTCCTCAGCGTACCATAACAGTACGCTTCCGGGGACCTCCCTTCGCGCGTCTTGTCAGGCCGGCGCTTTTGGCGCTTCGTGACGCCGCCTTCATCTGAGGAACGAAGAGAACCTATGCATAATCCGGGCCTGATATTAGCAGTTGTTTCAGGGGTAAAGGCAGTGATGCAAAGTGCCTTGTCCCTGTTACAATAGTGGCCCCATGGAAGGCACCGAGGGAGAGCTGATCGATTTGACCCATCAGTTCTTCAAGTACTATCCGGACTACCTGTTTTGCAGGACGCTTGCCTTCAATATCACAACCAATGTTACGACCCATGAAGATGCTCTTGACATCCTGATCAGCAAGGCAAGGGCGGCAGATGAGAATCGGGAACAGATCTCTGAAAAACTGGATCGCCATAGTGTCAGGATTGCGGAAAGACCGGCTCGTATCAAGGAGCTATCGCTGAGAGAAATCATGGAACAGGAAGATCAGGTCCTCACCGAGATTGCAAATTTTTACCTCAAGCATCCCCACGCCCATGGTCGGACCAAGAAAAATCGATTGCTGCCCCGCTACGTCCGCACCCTTTTTTTGAGTGCCCTGATCGGCCACTCCAAGCGCCGAGGTCTGGATCTCGACTACAACGCCTTTTTTGACATGCTTACCTTGCTATAGGATCCGGAAGTTTGAAGAAATCGACCCTTCTCATTATCTGTTTGCTGCTTTTGACGTTGGTAGCCTCTGTGGTGATGATGCGGTCTTATGAATTGGACCTGGTCCACGGAGTGGTTTTGAACACGTTGATTCAGAAGGGTCCCGGCAACTATTCGGGTCGGACGGTCAGGGAGACTTTCCAATCAGCCCGGACGGCGGCGGAACGTGAAGACCGGAGCCAGGCATACCTGGAGGAGTTATTTGCTCTTTCACAACGGTTGGAGAAGATTCAGGAGCTGAGCCGTGATGAGATGGAAGAGATCCTGGAATCGCTCCACCCATCAACAAATTAAAAAATCCGAAAAGTTCCAGAATTCGACCAACGCGTTTCATGTCTCACGTGTTTGGAATGTGGGAGGGGCGCCTCAGTGCGCCGATTCGTGACGAGATCCCATGCAATCTCCGGCCTAGAAATGGGCCAGAGTGGCTATGCTAACATGATCCTGTGCAGTGTCCCCGTTGTCAGGTTGAAATTTCCGGAACTCATTGTCCCCGTTGTGGGGTCATCCAGGCC
>JAPYTY010000515.1 GCA_029942065.1 Acidobacteriota bacterium
CCCAAACATCAGGAACCACCGACCACGGTAATTGTAACCCGGAGGATGTCCCAATTGTCTACTGTTTTCAGAAATACGACAGCCCCACGGTACCACAGCCCTGGCGGTGTTTCCGGTGATCAATTGAGTTGACAATACACACTCCGGTGCAGTAGGTATTCTTGACAAAGATGGAGCAAATCCTGGTATTGAATTCAACCTATGAACCCTTACAGGTTATTTCCTGGCAGCGTGCCGTGCGGATGCTTTTCCAGGAAAAAGTTGAGGTCGTCGAAGAGTATGACCGAGAGATTCGGAGTGTTTCGCTGTCGATTCGGCTTCCTTCGGTTTTAAGATTGCTTCGATACGTCAGAGTGAAACGGCACCACAACCAGGTAAGGTTCACCCGAGCCAATATCTATGCTCGGGATCATCATCGATGTCAGTACTGTGGACAGAGATCTCCGACCAGCCAGCTCACCTATGATCATGTCATTCCGGTAGCTCGGGGAGGAAACAAGAGCTGGGAGAATATTGTTGCTTGTTGTATAAAATGCAATCGAAAGAAGGGAAACCGGACACCCGAAGAGGCCGGTCTGAAGCCCTTGAGAGCCCCGAAAGCCCCTTACGGCTTTCCTCACCGGATCAATTTTCTCCTGTGGGAATCCAAGGCTCCCGATAGTTGGAAGAGCTATATCTTCTGGAGTCGTTAGAAATCGTTTGAGTGGCGCCCTTCTGGTATTTTCCCGATACCCCCGATTAGGAGAGGTGAAAACCCGCCTTTCACCGAACCTGAGTCCTGCCGCCTGCCTGGAGATTCATCAGGCCCTTTTACTGGACACATTGGATCGTGTCGCTGCTCTCCGGGTTGCCCAACATTTATTCTTAGCGGATTGTTCCGATCAGGAACTCCGGGAGTTTGCTCGGGCCCACAGTTTGCCGGAAACCCTTCACCTCCATAGACAGAAGGGGCAGGATCTGGGTGAGCGAATGTGGAATGCCTATCAAGAGGTGTCCCTGTCCAGGGATCAAATTGTCTTTCTCGGCAGCGACAGCCCCTCATTGCCCTTGTCCAGGATTGAAGACGCGTTGGCGCAACTGGAGCATTTTCCGGTGGTGGTCGGGCCCGTTGAGGATGGAGGGTACTATTTGTTGGCTCTTGCTGAGCCCAGAAAGGAGCTCTTTTACGACATCGAGTGGGGAACCAGCTTGGTATTGGAGCAAACCCTCTCCAAACTGGGTGGCGGGGAGTATTTTTTGCTGGCTCCCTGGTATGATGTCGATACCAAGTCTGATCTACATCGCTTGGAACAGGACTTGACCGGAGAGTTTGAAGGATTCCCTCGGCGTACTTCCGATTTTCTCCAACAAAAAAAGTGGTGACCTTGATACTTTTCCGACTGACACGCGTCCAATCTGATTAGAAGGTTTGACGGGACAACTTTTGGTTCTCTAGGATAGTATGTTCGGGCTCTAAGTCCGGATTATGCATCATATGGGCTAAAATAGAAGCAAAGGGCTCTGAGGAATCGATGGCGGCAGAACAACCCAGTTTCATGGCCAGAGCGAAAAATTTTCTGGAGGAGCTGTTTGCTCTGAAGATTTCCGAGGCGGAAAGGGGCATGTGGGCTACCGATCCCTACAACCCCTTTCAAGGTGGTCTTGAAGGCAAGCCGCTGCGTGTGGCGGCGGTGCTGGCCATTTTGTTTCATATTCTCCTTTTCATTGTTGTTTTCCCTTCGTTTGGAAATCGTGTCCTGATCGTGACTCAGGATGTGCTGGTTCTCAAGCAGCTAGCCAGGCCGGCCGCTCTGGCAGGAGGGGGGAATTTGCCTGAGGCGGCTCCTCCCAAGCCCGAAC
>JAPYTY010000516.1 GCA_029942065.1 Acidobacteriota bacterium
CCGAAGGAGCGCAGCGCCAAGGGAACTTTCTGGGAGAAGAAGTCCAGCGCCCGCCGGCCGCCGACCCCGCGGTGGGGTGAGGCGGCCACGCCTCGTGCTGTAGTGCAGTGGTGCCGTAGTGTTGTAGGCCGGAATAGGCACGGAACTCCTTTTTTCTTGTCAGTTGTCAGCTTTTCTTCGGCGCCTCCCCTTCTTGTGATTTCGTGCTTAATTAGGAGCGCATGGCATAGGCGAAGTTTCGGGCTTCTAAAAAACGCTTGAGAACGCTGTGAACCCTGGGTTCGTCGTCAACCACCGGGACTTCGATAGCTGGGGACTGTTTGGGTTTGATGTCTTTCATGCTCATCATGGCTCCTTTCTTGAAATTCGATTCAGAGGAGATTCCGTCCGAGAGAAACTGTGGGTCGGGAAAATGGCTTCGAGTTCAGTAAAGGTTTCTTCCTCGGCGTCATCCCGATGTCGGCCTCTCTGGGCAATGCTATCCCGGATACGGTGGATCTCGGGAATCAGTTCGATAAAACGATCCAGGATCCTCGGATCAAAGTGTTTTTCTCTCCCCGCTTGCATGATCGCCAGCGCCTCTTCTTCGGGAATGGCGGGACCATAAACACGTGCATGGGTCAGCGCATCATAGACATCCACGACGGCAACGATCCGTGCACTCTCAGGAATCGCCTCACCGGCCAGCCCTCGTGGGTATCCCGAGCCATCCCATTTCTCATGGTGGCAAAGGGCAATCTCTTTGGCCATTTGCAACAGGGGAATCTCGGAAGCGTCCAAAATGGAGGCCCCAATTTCGGTATGCTGCTTGGCGACCTCAAATTCTTGAGGCGTCAGCCGGTCTGTTTTCAACAGGATCCCGTCGGCGATGGCAATCTTCCCGATGTCATGCATGATTGCAGCAACCCGGATGTCATCGACTCTCCTTGACTCCCAGCCCAGGGCTTCCGCCAGCATCCCGGACTGCACACCGATGCGCCGGACGTGATCCCCCGTGGACTTGTCATGGCTCTCGGCAGCCCAGGCCAGACGTAAAACGACTTCTTCCTCCCGGTGGCGGATCTGAGCCGTCCTGGACTCGACCAGTGCTTCCAGAAGTTTCTGATGGTCACGAGCTATGATCATGGCCTTCCGACGCTCCAGAGCACTTGCGACATTCATCACGACGTCCCTTTGATCCAGGGGTTTGATGACGTATCCGAAAGCACCCAGGTGCAACAAGTCCAGAGCCGTCCCCTTATCGTCAGCTCATTCTCCTGAGGAGCCATTTGAAGCCGTCTAAATGGGATCCAGTGGGGCAATTCAAACACAGAGGAAATTGTAGATAAAACACAAAGAAAGGTTTGGTTTTCCTCATCTTGCGACCTTCCGCACCATGTTGGGGAATTTGACTTCTAAATGATAAGTCTAAAAGGAGTTGAAGGCAATTCGAGGGGAATTTATGGGAATGTGGAAAAAACGTCCGGGCGCATCCTAGCAGACATACAGTATGCGAGAATCATCTCGTCGGCACCAGCCGCTTCCGACTTGAGAGACCTGATTCAGGTTTTTTCTAACTGGCTGAAATAGTACGAATTTAGTTTCAATAGGGACTTGCAGTAGTTCAGCATTCCTCACAAATGGCCTACCGGGGTTTCAGCCCGTTTTCCCATGGAGATAGAAAATAATACCCAAGCACCCTTGAAACGCTCGAGCGCCCTTCTTACTTCAGGGCGATGGCAACCTCTTCTGTTCGGGCAACACACGGGGTACGCCCTGAGCCGGTCTTCTTTGTGTCTCTATGGTGAGGACTTCTGTATCTTCGTGGTGAATGGCTAATATTCGTTGAAAATTCTCT
>JAPYTY010000517.1 GCA_029942065.1 Acidobacteriota bacterium
TAAGTTCGGAGCCCCCCCCCCGGGTCGGGGGTGGTGCTCCCAAAATTGACTGCTCCCCCTCCCTCTCCAGGTTAAGCGTCAATTGCTCCACATGCGGGCGACCCTCCTCGAAGGTCAAGGGAACCGTGGCCAGAGTGTCGCGAGGTGCGAAGTTCGCTGTTACTTCCGTGCACACTACCAACTGCCAGCTGCCGCTCTCCATCAGGTGAGCTAGTAAAATATACGATCCGGCAGGAAGGCTGGCGTCACCAAAACGCAAAGGAGTCCGGGTTTTCAACATCGTGTTGTTATCGGCCCCCAGTCTCCAGTAGCTTCCGGGCCGCATCATTGACATGATGTCCCGCCCTCGGGTACTGGGACGCCCATATTCGACGGCAACCCCTCCCTCACCCAGAATGGCTTTACCACCAGGGTTAGGACCCTGCAGGGCGAGCACATCCAGTGAACCCACCACGGATCCTATTACGACAAGGGCAATTAAAATATTTTCTTTCATGTCCCCTCCAGCTAGCGGCTAGCCCCGCACGCCGTTCTTTAGTCTTGAACATTGGCTGACTAATGATGATAATGTTGGCTTGCTTGGAAGTCCATACACTCTCCAAACCCTGACCGGAAGTGTCCGGGGACAGGGCTCATCGGAATCGAACCAACAACACACCTGACTCCATATGAAAACCACACCATCCTTCACACTTGTCCTGCTTTTCCTGTTTCTCATGCAATCTGCCTTCATGACCGCTCAGGAAAGCAGCCAACAACACGGCCAGGGCTCCCTGACCCTGATTCGAATCGAGGGAACGGTCGTTCTGGACGGGAAACTCGACGAAGACGACTGGGGAAAGGCGGCACGCATTACCGAATTCACCCAGAAGGACCCCGATGAAGGCCTGCCGGCTACCGAACGCACGGAAGTACGGGCCCTGTATGATAACGAAAACCTCTACTTCGGAGTCCAGTGCTTTGACTCTCAGGCGGAGGGAATTCTGGCCACCGAACTGCGCCGCGATAACCAGTTTCAAAACGATGACAGCTTCGCGATCATACTGGACACCTTTCACGATCACCGCAACGCTTTTTTGTTCCGTATCAATCCCAGGGGCACCCAGTACGACGCCCTGGTCACCGATGAGGGACGAGATATCAACTCCAGCTGGGATGAGAAATGGGAAGTCCAGGCCAGGATTGATGAAACCGGCTGGTCGGCTGAAATCCGGATTCCTCTCGGCTCCATTCGCTTCTCCGCTTCCGAGGGCGAAATGGTCTTCGGTGCCGATTTTGAGCGAATCATACGCCGCAAAAATGAATCAAGCTACTGGAACAACTTCAGCCGAAATTTCGCTTTCGAGCAAGTGTCCCAGTCCGGCCATCTCTATGGAATGGCCGATATCGAAAGTGCCCTCAGGCTTCGCATCAAACCCTATGTCGGCACCCGAATCCTTACGCGGGGCTCGACCACGCGCGACACCAGTTTCCTGGGCGATATTGGTCTGGAGGATCTCAAATACGCCGTCACCTCGGGGCTGACCCTGGATCTGACTCTCAACACCGACTTCGCTCAAACCGAAGTGGATGATCAGATCATCAACTTTGACCGCTTCCCGGTCTTCTTTCCCGAAAAACGAGAGTTTTTTCTGGAAGGTGCCGGTATCTTCGAATTCGGTATCTTCCGGGGTGAGGGCCGGCCTCAGATCAAGCTGTACCACAGCCGGCGCATAGGACTCTCCGATCAGGGGACGGAAATCCCCATGCTGGGTGGGGCCAAGGTGACCGGCAAACTGGGCCAAAAATTCACCATGGGGTTTCTGGAGGCTCAGACCGACGAACTGGGGGC
>JAPYTY010000518.1 GCA_029942065.1 Acidobacteriota bacterium
CACTGACCCTGGCCCAGTGCGTGGTCACCGACACCACCTGTCCGGTGCGGAATGCCAATATCGCCAAGATTCAATCGGAGGTCAACAAAGCAGCGAGCGGCTGAGCTATTGACGATTTCTGCTTCGCACAAACACCCGGACACTACCGTTGCCGTCAGGAAGATTTCGCGCCTCCCCTTCCATCTCCCGGATTCAGGCACCTCGGTCAGTGTCATCCCAAAGAAGGACACGGCGTAAAAAACTATCTCAAGTGCATTTTGACCTTTTTAAGAGTCCCAATTGAAATCAAGCCCGGATCATGCATAACCCAGGCTAGCAGGTTAAAGGATTATGGATACTGAAACCCCCTCGCGCATCATGATCGAGGCCAAAGGTCTGAGTAAATTCTTCGGGCCTTTCGTGGCTGTCGAGAACATCTCCTTTACCATCCCCGAGGGGCAAATTGTGGCGTTTCTGGGTCCCAATGGCGCAGGGAAATCCACCACCATGAGAGTTCTAACAGGATATCTGGCTCCCAGCGAGGGCACGGCTTCCATAGCGGGCATGGATATGCAAAAGGCCAGAACCACCGCTTCGAGCCGATTGGGTTATCTGCCCGAGAACGGCCCGCTTTACCTGGAAATGACCCCAATTGAACTGCTGCGGTTCTTCGGAGAGGCCCGAGGGTTGGAGGAGGAGAAGCTCAACGCCCGCCTCCAACATATCAACCAACAATACTCCCTGCAGGACGTCATGGAAAAACCGATCGGGAAACTCTCCCGAGGATACCGCCAGCGGGTGGGCCTGGCCCAGGCCTTGATCCACGATCCGGATGTTCTGATCATGGATGAGCCCACGGCAGGACTCGACCCCAACCAGATTCGTGAGTTTCGGCGGGAGATCCAGAAACTTGGCAAGACCAAGACCATTCTCATCTCCACCCACATTTTGCAGGAGGTGGACGCGGTTGCCGACCGGGTCTTGTTTTTAAACGAAGGAAAGCTGATTTTCGACGGCACGCCCGAGGAGCTCAAGGAAAGCGATTCGCTGGAGGAGCCCTTCTATCGGATGACCAACTATGGTCAGCCGGCCCGTCAAGCCTAGCCCGACTGAGGCATCCTGCAGGCCAGGAGGGACTCGTTGCCGATCAGGTTTAAAAAGGGAGGATTCTATTGAGCAGAATAAATCTTGGATTTATTCAGGCATTGGTCAAAAGGGATCTTTGGAAGTATTTCACGAACCCCACCGGCTATGTCTTTATTACCCTTTTCATCTTTCTCAGCGCCGCGACGGCCTTCTGGCAGGATCGCTTTTTTCTGGAGAATCTGGCCAATTTAAACCAGCTCAACCGGGTCTTCCCCTCTTTGCTTGTTTTTTTTATTGCGGCCCTGACCATGGGAGTGTGGGCGGAGGAGAAAAAGCAGGGAACGGATGAGCTCCTGCTGACGCTGCCGGCCACCAGCCTGGAGGTGGTCCTGGGCAAGTACCTGGCCACTCTGGCCATCTACACGGCCTCTCTCCTGCTGTCTTTGAGCCATGTGCTGGTCCTGGTGTGGTTGGGATCGCCCGATCTCGGACTCATGTTCAGCAACTACCTGGGCTACTGGCTGATCGGAGCCTCCTTGATCTCGATAGGGATGGTGGGCTCCCTTTTGACCTCCAACGCCACCATTGCCTTTGTTCTGGCCGCCCTTTCGTGTTCTTTTTTCGTCTTTATCGATTCCATCTCGTCTTTTAGCGAGTCGCTGGGGGCAATTCTGTCTCCCCTGGGCGTTTCCAGTTACTTCGAGGACTTCGGCCGCGGGGTCATCAGTTTCTCCGGAATGCTTTACTTCGTCCTGTTAACGGC
>JAPYTY010000519.1 GCA_029942065.1 Acidobacteriota bacterium
CTTATTTTTCTGGTCGGACTCAAGAGCCTCGACCAGCAGTTGGTTCATGCCCAGGAAGCGGCCGAGAAGTTCTGGGTGTTCGATGGGCACATGCATCCCATCTCCTCCGTTTACCGCCGGGGCGGAACCATCGGGGAGCCCAATGCCGACCCCCGTTTCACGCTTGCCCTGGCCGAGCAGGGAGGACTGGGGGCGGCCTACTTCAATACCTCCATTGACGAGTTCTACGAGGCCAACCATCTGGCCGTCAAAGACGCGTTGAAGCAAATCGATCGCTTCTTTCGAGAAATCGCCAGGTACCCCGATCAGGTCGGAGTGGCCACCAACGCCCAGCAGGTCCGGGCCCTTCGCCGGGAAGGTAAGATCGCCGCCATTCTGGCCATTGAAGGGGCGCTGGCCATCGAGAGCGACCTGGGGGTCCTGCGCATGTTCCACCGGCTGGGCCTGCGCGAGATGAACCTGGTTCACCTGAGGGCCAACCACATCGGTGATGTGGGTTACTCCAACACCAACCTGGGCAGGGGATACGGATTGACCCGGTTCGGGCACGAACTGGTGGCCGAGATGAATCGCCTGGGGATTCTCATCGATCTTTCCCACACCGCCGAGCAGACGGTGCTGGATGTCATCGAGGCCAGCACTCAGCCGGTTGCCACCACTCACTCAGCCGCTCGAGCTGTGTCAGGAGCCGGTTGGCGAGACGAGGTGATTCAAAAACTGGTGGCCAAGGGAGGCGTCATCTGTGTGCCTTTTCTGCCGATCGCTCTCAGCCGGGAGCTGCGAGACCAGCAGGCGCCCCGAACGCCGCGTGCTTCCCGCCTGGTGGGATGGGGGCCGCTCATTTACCGGGGAGACCCGTCCAAGATTTATGAGTTCATCGACCAGCGCAACCAGAGAAGTGAAGCCGGTCGAGGTGAAAGGGCCGGCCAGATTCGCCAGGATCTTCCCCCCCTCTCCCTTCTGATTGACCACATCGATCATATCGTGAGGCTGGTGGGGGTGGATCACGTGGGGATCAGTTCCGATTTCGGGGGTTATCCGAACAATATCAAAGGGGCTCAGAATGCCGGTGAGTACCAGAACATCGCCCAGGCGCTCCTCCAGCGCGGTTATGCCAGTGAGGACGTGGCCAAGATCATGGGGGAGAACATGCTGAGGCTTTTTGACGAGGTGGAGAGTACCGCCGGGAATTGAAGAAAGACCCCTTCGGAAAAGGGAGGGTGGCGACAGCCAGCAAACTGTCGCCAGGATCAACCCTTCTGGCAACCAACTGAAAAATACGACTCGATGGGGCCGCAATACAGCCATTCCGGCCGACCTTTCAGTGTTACGATCGCAGGCTGTCTGGCCTGGGCCTCCAGGCTGGCCCTCCACAAGGTGGTGGTCAAGGCAACAGAGGTCCGGGAGCTAGGTCCGGCAGGCATCTTCGCATGGCCTGGAATCCTCCATGGTCAAGGGGGTTAAGGCCCTTTTTGTTTGACACCCGACACCCCCTATGCTATTTACAGGGGTCGTCCTTACCTGACACCCTTAAATGAGGTGGGACTTTTAGAAATGGGCTTTTTGATACCGCAACCATTCCTGGTGATGCAAGTCACCGCAGGGTGGAGTGGTGTGCTTTGCTGTCTTTTGCTTTCTTTTGAAGTACTCAGAACTTTTCCCCTTTTTTTCAGCCGGATCGGAAACGAGGCCGGCCAGCCCGCGAACAGACTAAGTTCGCACATCAATCATTAATATGTAAGGAGTCATCTATGCTCACCCGGAACCAAACCTTTACAGTAATTGCCGTTTTGCTGTTCAGTTTTTCTGGCGCCTATGCCCAGC
>JAPYTY010000520.1:0-924 GCA_029942065.1 Acidobacteriota bacterium
CCTGAAGATCTCACCTGGGAATTATTTCGCGACACCCTCATCGAGCAGGCTGAACAGGGAGTGGATTACTTCACAATTCATGCAGGTGTACTGCTCCGATACATCCCACTGACTGCCGATCGAATCACCGGAATCGTCTCCCGTGGAGGATCCATCCTGGCCAAGTGGTGCCTGACCCACCATGCCGAAAACTTTCTGTACACCCACTTCGAGGACATCTGCGACATCATGAAGGCCTACGATGTCGCCTTCAGCCTGGGAGACGGCCTGAGACCGGGATCGATTGCGGACGCCAATGATGAGGCTCAATTCGCAGAATTGAAGACACTGGGAGAACTGACTCAAATTGCCTGGAAACACGACGTTCAGGTGATGATCGAGGGCCCGGGCCACGTTCCTATGCATTTGATCAAGGTCAACATGGAGAGGGAACTGGAGGACTGTGCGGAGGCGCCCTTTTACACCCTCGGCCCACTCACCACCGACGTGGCCCCCGGCTACGACCACATCACTTCCGCCATCGGAGCCGCCATGATCGGCTGGTTTGGTTGTGCCATGCTGTGCTACGTGACTCCCAAAGAACACCTGGGCCTGCCCAACAAGGAAGACGTCAAGGCCGGAGTCATCACCTACCGGATCGCCGCCCATGCGGCCGACCTGGCCAAGGGTCATCCCGGCGCCCAGGGTCGGGACAACGCTCTATCCCAGGCCCGGTTCGAGTTTCGCTGGGACGACCAGTTCAACCTCTCGCTCGATCCGGAGACCGCTCGAGCGTTCCACGATGAAACTCTCCCGGCTGCGGGAGCCAAGCTGGCCCATTTCTGCTCCATGTGCGGGCCCCGCTTCTGCTCCATGCAGATCACCCAGGAAGTCCGCGACTACGCCGCCCAGAAGGGCCTGGACGACCAGACCGCTCTCGAGGTG
>JAPYTY010000520.1:934-1301 GCA_029942065.1 Acidobacteriota bacterium
AAAGAAAAAGCGGAAGAATTCAAGAAGAAGAATTCAGAAGTCAGAATTCAAAATCCAGAATAGAAGTGCAAGGAATCCACCGCCAGGTGTCCTTCCTTGAGTGGTCTCGATCTGTCCCGATGCTATAATCGTCCCCCATGCGCGTGGTCCTGTTCGATGTTGACGGCACCCTGATAGACAACGGCGGAGCCGGAGGCCGGGCTCTACGTCGGGCTCTGGCCGATCGATACTCGCTGACGGACGGCACGGATAAAGTCCGGTTTGACGGCAAAACGGACCCTCAAATCGTGAGGGAGATCCTCTCCCGGCATGGCACCGAAGGGCTCTTCTCCCCCTCGACGGTACTCCACGAAGCGGAAGTCGCCGT
>JAPYTY010000520.1:1311-1811 GCA_029942065.1 Acidobacteriota bacterium
CACTCTATCTTTCCTTTTTAAGGGAAGAACTCTCGGACAGCCAAGGTTTCCGGGTGCTCGACGGCGCGGGAGAGCTGGTCAGCGTTCTGGACCGGAACCAGGATTTCCTGGTGGGTCTGGCAACCGGTAATATCCAGGAAGGTGCCCAGCTTAAACTTGACCGTGCGGGACTGGGCTCGTTTTTTTCTTTTGGCGGCTTCGGCTCGGATTCAGAGGACCGAACGGAGTTGACTCGCACGGCCATCGAACGAGCTCATGATCTATGTGACGGCGAAATCGAAAGGGTTTTCGTGGTGGGGGATACCCCCAGGGACATCGTTCATGGCAAAGAGGCCGGGGCAACAACGGTAGCGGTAGCCAGTGGCAATTATTCTCTGGGCACGCTCGAAGGCTACAAGCCCGATTGCGCTGTCAAGAGCCTTGACCCCATCGATCCGGTGGTGGCTTTTTTCACCGCACTGGAAGGCTAGCCCGGTGTTGGCTTCGCTCCGCTCAGATGA
>JAPYTY010000521.1 GCA_029942065.1 Acidobacteriota bacterium
GCGCTGGACTGACTGGATCAGGGCGCCTTCATCCGCCGAAGCAGGTCCTTGAAGCGAGGGCCGTCTATGGGCAAGAGCCGGGAGAGATTTTTCTTCTGCCGGCCTGGGAAGTGTGTACAACGTCAGTTCATGCCTGGCGGCGCATACCCCGGGGAAATTTAAAGCCTGTCAACCCGGGAGGTTTTCAGCCGCTGCAAACGCTGGGTCTGCCGGTATGGACTACGTTAAATTTGTCAATTCTCATTGTTGAAAACAATATAAACGCTGGATTGTCAACCCGCAGCTAATTCTACCTGCGCCGGTTGACCATATTGGGTCTGAGGACCCGGCTACCCCAAGGTGGCCGTTCCCGGTCGTGTCGACTTGCCAATCTCCGCAGCTTTCGGGGAGGGTTGGAAGAGTTTGGGGTAAGCAAAGCGGATCGACAGTACTGTCAAACCCGGTGCACGACCACACAAATTGGAATGAGATTTCCACTCCGTTTTCGTCGACGTTGATCGGGCTATTGAGAAAGCCATCCGTTAGATCGGCGTAATTGTGCGCGACGAGATCTGTAAGGGTCAGGTTTGAAGGTGCGGTGGTAACATAGGGGAGGGTAGATTTGGTGAAGTTGACGTCCGGCGAATTGCCCGAAATGTTCCACTTTCGCTGAAGACCTACAGATCCGGATAAAACAATTCCCAGCGACTCCGGGCATATGGGAGAGCCAAGTGTTTGTTATATTTAAGTTTGTCGGGGCGCTCGACGGTGCGCCCTTGAAACAAAGAAGAAGAAACCATGGCGATAGAGACGGAGATTAAGGTACGCATCGCACGAGAGGAGCTGGACTCGATTCGCGCTCGTCTCGCCGAACTTGGAGCTTCTTGCCTGGCACCCCGGCAGAAAGAGGAAAACTGGCTCTTCGATTTTTGCGATCAAAATCTTCGGGCAGCAGGATGTGCCGTCCGGCTTCGGGTCTACGGAAAAGAAACCTTCCTGACCTTCAAAGGAAAGGCCCAGGACGACCCACGCTTCAAAAAAAGAGATGAGCTGGAAAGCAGCGTGGACGATCCTGACAGGATCAAGAGCCTTTTAAAGCAGCTCGGATTGAGTGTCTGCTTCACCTATTCCAAGTTCCGGGAGATTTTCCAACTCCGTGTCAATCAAGGGCATATCGAGATCTGCCTGGACGAAACACCGGTAGGCACCTTCGCTGAGATCGAAGGCCCGGAAACGGAGATCGAAGATCTCGCCGCTCGCTTCGGTTGGACCCCGGATTCCTTTATTCGCACGAACTACGTGGAAATGTACGAAAAAGCGGGACAGCTGCCTCCTGACCCCTGACCATGAATCGAAAAACCTATATTCTGGTTTCTGTCTTCTGTCTTCTGTTTAATCAACCATGAAGGGCATGATTCTGGCAGCCGGATTGGGGACGCGCCTTTATCCCCTCACTGCCTTCCGTGCCAAACCGGCGGTTCCTTTCCTTAATCGTCCCCTGGCTCAGTACGCCTGTGATCTCCTGCTGGAGACCCGAATCACGGAGATTGTCATCAACTCCCATCACCTGCCCGAAACCGTCCGCCAGTCCCTAGAGCCTGAGACTGGTGCCGGTGGGCATCCGATCACCTTCTCTCATGAGGACCGGATTCTGGGAACGGCAGGGGCCATCGGCAAGGTCCGAGACTTTCTGCAGGATGACACCTTTGTCGTCTGCAACGGCAAGATCTACTTCGAGCAGGAACTGGAACCGGTCATCCGATTCCACCACGACCACCACAACCTGGTCACGCTGGTTGTGGTTCCCCACTCCCGGCAGGACTCCTA
>JAPYTY010000522.1 GCA_029942065.1 Acidobacteriota bacterium
GTCCCTCCGCTTCCGCGACAGCAGCCAGCCCCAGAGCTGGGGCGTGAACGTCATGCGCAACATCCGGCGCAAGAACGAGCAGATCTACTGGTCGGAGATTCCCCAAGCCTACAATATCTACCGGCTGTCCCTGGCGGGGAACCTGAATTCTCTGGATATTCAATCCGTCCGTAATCTGAAGTTCATCCCCTATGTTCTGGCCGGAGTTCAGAGGGACTTCACGGTCGCGGACACCGACTTCCGGCACGATATCGGATTCGATGTCAAATACGGAATCAACTCGGCCATGACCCTGGATGTCACCGTCAACACCGACTTCGCCCAGGTCGAAGTCGATGACCAACAGATCAATTTGACCCGCTTTCCACTCTTTTTTCCGGAAAAACGGGACTTTTTTCTGGAGAACGCCGGCACCTTCGCTTTCGGAACACCTCGAGAAGTGGATCTTTTCTTCAGCCGTCGCATCGGGATCGAAGACGGACTGGAGATTCCGATCCGGGCCGGGGCTCGGTTCTCGGGAAAGATCGACCGTTTTCAGCTGGGTCTTTTGTCCATTCAGACCGGAGAAGAAGATGGGGTAGCGCCCTCCAATAATTTTTTTGTGGGACGTGTCCGGCGGGAACTATCCACACGAAGCAGCATCGGGTTCATCTTCACCAATCGGGAGGCCATCGGGGATATCCAGGGCAAATCCGCATACAACCGGGCCTGGGGAACGGATATTCAGCTGGGGCTGGGTGAGCACTGGATCCTCTCCAGCTACCTGGCCAAAACGCACTCTCCGGATCTCCCCGAAGGCGACGATTGGGCCGGCAACTTCGCAGCCAACTATCAGAGCAATGTGTGGCGGATTCTCACTGCCTATACGGAGGTTGGGGAAAATTTCAATCCGGAAGTGGGCTTCGTCCAGAGAAAAGGATTTCGCCGCCCCCAGTTCAGAATTTTCTTCACTCCCAGTCCCGAGAGTGGTCCCATCAAGCGCTGGAACCCACACTGGTCAATCCGGCGCCTTTACGGATTTGACGGCGAGCTGGAAACAGAGCGCTTGCACCACGATGTGGAGGTGTTTTTCAGGAACGGGGGCAGCCTGTCGGTGGTCTGGAATAAAAACCAGGAGTTGCTGCGGGTTCCCTTCGAGATCCACCCGGGCGTGATGGTTCCGGCCGGAAAATACGCCTTCAGCGAGTACGAATTGACAGCCGCCACGGATCCATCAGCCTGGATCTACGGGGACATGGCCCTCAGCTTCGGGCAACTTTTCGATGGGAGACTTCGGGCCTACGACTTCATCGTTGGCTTTCGAAACGGTTCCAACTTCGTCACCGAACTGAGTTTCGTCAACACCCAGGTAGATGCTGACTGGGGACGTTTCAACACCAACCTGGGACGCCTGCGCGTCAACTATTCCGTCACTCCCTATCGCTTCATTCAGGGCCTGATTCAATACAACAGCCGCGGCCAACTGTTCAGCAGCAACATCCGGCTGGGACTCACCACCCCCTCCGGTAACGGCCTTTACATCGTCTACAACGACGCTTACCAGACCCCCGGCGAAAGGTTTGATCCTCTCGGCCGGTCCTTTTTCGTCAAGTACAGCCACCAGTTTGACTTTTAGCCCGAACTGAAGCTGTTGGGCGGCCCGAGCCTCTCCGTATGAGCAAATAATGGAGAGGAAACCCTACACAGATTTAAAGGTATTCATTGCGAACAGGGATTCCTCTTGCGACGAGTGCGGAGAAAACCTTGGCCGACGGGCCTGGATTACCTTGACCAGGGACAAAGGAGTACTCTGCCTGGCATGTGG
>JAPYTY010000523.1 GCA_029942065.1 Acidobacteriota bacterium
GCGTTGAGAAGACCGACGGAGTGCAACACAGTCAGGGCGGATCATGGCGCCGCTGCAGTAGAGGGGGTGTGAGAATCGAGGACTCCGAGCTGGTGTACACTGCAGTGACGATGCATCGGGTTTCTCTAGGGTTATTGGCGATGGCTTGGTCCTGCCTGCTTGTTGCGGGAGCCACGCTGACCGTAGAGTACTACGACGGCTACGAGTACATCATGACGGGCATGGCCGTGGTGGGAGAAGGTTCCTACTTTTTCCCCAAGAACCCCGTGTTGAGTTCCTTGCTTTCCACTGTGTACACAGTGCTCGATCTGGTGAAACTGGATACCCGTAGCCTGGCCGGTTACCATCTGCCGATCCTTGTTCTCAATCTGGGATTGTCCCTCATTTTTGCCAGGTGGGTTAAGCTATTTTGCCCCACCCTTTCCACGGTTACGATTGCGGCTTTGCTGTGCTTCAACAGGTCTTTTTTTCACCACCTTCCCTTTGCCTTGCCGGATGCTCTGATCGTAGGTTCCCTGGGCCTCTGGCTGTACATTGATGCGACGGTATCGATACGATCACCAGCCGGAAGAGCTGCCAGAATCTTGATTCTTGGACTCTGTGCCTTGCAGCGCCCGCAAACCGTGATCATCCCTGCTGCGAGCCTTGTGACCGCCATCGTCAAAGACCAGACCCGGTTGGTTTCGGCAACCCAGGTTGTTCTGGGCGCCTTTGTGTTTTTTGTGGCCTTCAACACTGTTTTCTTTTACCGAGGTGTGAACCTGAGTTACGAGGGCGGACTCTCGAGTCTGGGGACGAAACCGGATTGGTGGCAAGCCGTCACCGGGCAATTTTCTTTCCTCTATTACTATTGGGGCAGGCCCTTGAGTTTTCCAGGTCTGCGGTTGGCATCTGAAAGCTCGGTGGGGGTCTACTTGGTAGCCATTGTTCATGCTCTGACCCCCATCGGGACGGGCTTGCTTGCCCTGGGGGTTTTTCAGTTGAGGAAGCTTCGTCAAACAGCGCAGTGGCCGGGGCTGCTTGGAGGAGTTTTAATCGGATCCGGTTGTTTTTTTGTTTTTCTGATTTACGTTCGCACCATCGGTCCGGACCGATATATCACGCCGTTGCTTCCGGCCCTTACTCTGATCCAAGGTATGGGGCTGGTATGGCTGGCGGGGAAAAAGAAATTTCTGGGATCTTTGGTGCTGGTGGGCATCTTTTGTTTTTCGGTCATCCCCGAGGTCCGGCATTTTTATCATCCCTTCTATCGTGCAGACCTGGAACGCAGAACGACTCGGAATATCGAGGAGTGGAGCCAGGCTGAGCCGATCTATTTTTCAGGGTCAGCAGTGAGTCCATTCTTCTCCAGGGAGAACGTCATTCATGACTTTGATCCGGACTTCTATCTTTACCGCGGGATGCCTGCCTTCGTTTTTTACGGTGGAAGCGCCTTGCGTTATCTTGGACAGGATCCAACCTTCGAGGACTATGGATTTCCCATTCCCGACCGCCTGGAGAATCTAGTAGAGCCAAACCAGACCTTGATTATTCCCCCGGTGAGAATTTTCCAGGAGACGCTCGTTTCCTGGGAAGCAGGCGGAGTTCCTGTCGGTACTCAGGTCACACCTCTCTACACGGTACGCTGGTCATCCGGTCCGGCTCCGGAAAAGCCCTGCTCTCCGCTGGTTCAGGATTTGTGTGTCGAGGTTCATACGCCCTCGCCTCCCGAGGTGTTCTAACGCACGGAGTGTCGTAGGCCCGGTCAGGTCACTCAACGATAAGGGTTACCGAAGTTAACCGAGGGACCGGGGGAAATG
>JAPYTY010000524.1:0-1522 GCA_029942065.1 Acidobacteriota bacterium
GCAACCCCCTTTTTTTCACCACAAAGGCACAAAGACACCAAGCAGACTGTCCCAGGGCGGGGCGCCCTGAGCCAGACGCTGTCGCTCCTTCGGAGCGATGCGGGAGTGTGTGGGAGGCGCCTCCGACGCTGGCCTTCGCCCAGCGCGTTCCACGTTCCACGTTTCACGAAAAGAAGAACGGAGTCCCGCGCCGATTCCGGAGAGCCGCTCAAGCCTGATTTTCTCACACCAGGGCGGATTATGGCCACGATGCAGTAGAGCGGATGTGAGATATTTGGGCTAAGAAGCGCCCGCTACACCGACCTGTGCTGGCTGAGATTGGAGAGACCAGACAAGGAAAATTTTTTCTTCTCTGTGTCTTTGTGTCTCTGTGGTGAAAACCTCTTCTCCCCGCCTCCGTGGTGAAGGAGCTAGTTCTCCAGGACCGCCATGCCCTGTTCAAACACCATGTCCGCGGGGATACCTGCAGAATGCAGGCGCTGGAGGTCTGCCGTGAGGACCGGGTCGGGCTGTCCCCATTCCTCCATAAAGGTCTTGACCTTTTGATAATCGCCGTCACCCTGCAAACGAAGGATGCGTTCCGAGAGGGCATCGACCGCCTCCCGGATCCCGTCAAAATGGACCCGGTAGGTCCCGGTTGACTCGTCCCGGGAGAACGCCTGCATCTTCTTGAAAAAGTTGAAGCGCACCAGGTTGGCCTGGCCGTGGGAACTGGAAGTGCCGAATCGAATGGATCGAAAAATACTTGCCAGGAAAGTGACCGAGTGATCGTTCGGCCCTCCCTCGTTCCATTGGCCGCGCTTCTCTAGATTCATGATCATGAACAGGCCCAGGATGTCGGCCTTTCCTTCCTCAAGGGCCGAGGACAGGTCCCGCAACGCCTCGCGGACCGGTCCTTTCCCTGTGAGGGTGTGCTTGATGCCCAGACCGTGAGCAATTTCGTGAAACATGACGTTGTTGAAGAAGGCATCGAAGGTAATGTGTTGTCGCTGATCCTTCGCAATCAATACATCCGCCATGGGAACCAGAATTCTGTCAAATTTGGCGCGCATGGAATTTTTTAGCTGCAGCCGACGGGCTCCTTTGAGTAGCTGGACCTCGGAATCGTTGGGCAAATTGATGGCGATGGTCTTGGCTCCGGCGTTGCAGTCGCCCGCATAATAGATGACGTCGTAGGCGTTGAGATCGGAATCGGTACCGGGTTTCTCGCTTTTGTACTCGTTCGGGACGGGCAACTCCCTTTGAAGGGAAGGGAGAAATTGAGTGTAGCGCTCCAGACGTTTACTCCACTTCCTGTCCTTGATCAGGAGGTAGGCTTCAGTAGAACTCTTGTACCCGAAAAGTTGATCTTCGTAAGTCTCAATGGGGCCAATGACCAGATCCAGGGTATTGTCCTTCATGTCCATCCAGGCCAGGTCGCTGGGACGATAGTCATCGTCCAGCAGAGCCTTGGCGCGCAATTTGAGGTAATGACTCAGTCCTGAATCTTCGGCTAACTCGGCGGCTTCGAGCAGTCTTGATG
>JAPYTY010000524.1:1532-1795 GCA_029942065.1 Acidobacteriota bacterium
GGCCACCTGCAGGTGTTTCCGGGAAGCCTCCGAATATGGCACCGCAATCAGCTCCCCTGCGCCGTTGCGGCGGATCAGAGTATAGAGACTCTTCAGCCTTCCGGCATTCGCAGGCGAGTTTGAAGCCAAAATTCCTTCGAACTCCTCCCGGGTCATATCGGGGGGATAAAAATTGGCTCCGTCGGGTTTGGGGCCGACGCCACTGATGAGGGGTTGGTTATTTCCCAACCGATCCCAGGGGCCGTAGTTGATCTCGACAAGGC
>JAPYTY010000525.1 GCA_029942065.1 Acidobacteriota bacterium
AATCTGTGACCGCGGAGCAACAACGCCGACAGGCGGGTGCCGCCGTGACCCCAAGGGCTGGGGTGATTTGGATCGTCTTCGGCGTTGCTCGTCAGTTGCCTATTCCCCGATAGGCGCCCTCCTCACGCCTTGAATACAGATCAAAATCACCACCAGCGAGCACATGCCCATCTATCGAGCGAGGTACACAGCGCGCGACCGAGGCCCCCGGAAACGTACTTTTCGGTACGTTGAGGAGACCGACGGAGCGGAACACAGTCAGGATAGATCATTGCGCCGATGCAGTAGAGGGGGTGTGAGAAAACCGGGCTAAAAGGGTGTCCCAACCCGGGTTCGGGCCTTTCAGGCCCTCTTGCACTCCGCCCACTCGCACGATACAATTACCTGTTCCCAACCCATATCCTTAGTTAGGTATTTACCGGGAGACTGATGATGCATTTTCCACAGCGTCAGGGTTTGTATGACCCCCGCAACGAAAAAGATAGCTGTGGCATTGGTTTTGTCGCCCATATCAAGGGTCAACGCAGCCACCAGATCCTGGTGGATGCCAATGAGATGCTCATTAATTTGAGTCACCGGGGAGCCTGCGGTTGTGAGCCCAACACGGGAGACGGCGCCGGCTTTCTGACGGCTTTGCCCCACGAGTTTCTGGCCAAGGTCGCCCGGAAGGACCTGGAAATCGAATTGCCTCCAGCGGGAAAGTTCGCAGCCGGCGTGGTCTTCCTGCCCACCATCGACAAGGAACGGGACCACTGCAAGGCCGTTGTCAAGGATATCGTGTCCGAACAGGGCCAGCAGGTCCTGGGATGGCGTTCGGTCCCGACCGACGCCAAGGGGGCCGATATCGGCCCCGCTGCCCTGGCCACGGCACCAGCCATTGAACAATTATTCATCGCCGCCGGGGAGGGCCTCGAAGGGGAGGCGTTCGAACGGCAACTCTACATCATTCGTAAGAGAGTCAGTGCCCTACTGCGCGCCTCTGAAATCGAGCAGGCCCAGATGTTTTACATCTGCAGCCTTTCCACCAAGGTCCTGGTCTACAAGGGACAACTGATGTCCGAACAGGTAGTCCCCTACTTCCCCGACCTGGCGGACACCGATTACACCAGCCATCTGGCCATGCTTCATTCCCGCTTTTCGACCAACACGTTTCCTTCCTGGGATCGAGCTCAACCCAATCGATTCATGTGTCACAACGGAGAAATCAACACCCTGAGGGGAAATACCAATTGGATGCGGGCACGTGAAGGAATAGTCAGGAGCGATCTTTATTCAGATCAACTCTCCCACCTATTTCCGGTGGTGGAACCGGACTGCTCGGACTCAGGCAATTTTGACAACGTCCTGGAATTCCTGATCATGACCGGCCGGACTCTGCCCGAAGCGGCCATGATGATGATTCCTGAAGCCTGGGAGAACCAACTGAATATGTCCGCCGAGAAGAGGTCTTTTTATGAGTTCCACTCCTGCTTGATGGAACCCTGGGATGGACCGGCCTCCATCGCCTTTACCGACGGGCATTATATCGGTGCCGTTTTAGACCGTAATGGGCTTCGGCCCAGCCGTTATTACGTGACTCATGACGACCGCGTCATCATGGCCTCGGAGGTGGGGGTGCTGTCCGTTGATCCCGCAAATGTCAAACACAAAGGCAGACTTCAACCAGGCCGAATGTTCCTGGTTAATTTTGACCAGGGAAGGATCGTGGCAGACCGGGAAATCAAACACGATCTGGCCAGTCGGCATTCCTATGCCCAGTGGCTCAGCAATCAGAGATTACTCCTGGAAG
>JAPYTY010000526.1 GCA_029942065.1 Acidobacteriota bacterium
ACTTTGTGGTACCCGCTAAAAACGTGGATGTGACCACCATCTTCTATCGGAACAACTTCCAACGCAACTGGTACAAGCTGCAAAGCATCTCGGGAACCAGCATCAGCACGATCTTCAACGATACCGATCGGTATTCGGCCGAACTGGATATTGCCAGGGGTGCCGAAAGCGCTCGCGACGCCCTGGCCGTGCGGGCCAACAATCGCGAATACTATTCTCAGGGAGTTCAGACCGTCCTGGGGCTTCGCTTCG
This sequence comes from Acidobacteriota bacterium, assembly GCA_029942065.1. GTDB lineage: Bacteria > Acidobacteriota > UBA6911 > RPQK01 > JADFOI01 > JAPYTY01. Next base: position 253 of record JAPYTY010000526.1, read on the forward strand.
CCCAGCACAACCTCGAACTGGGTTTTCGCTACCACAAGGACCAGGAAGATCGGCTTCAGCACGAAGACGGGTTTCAGATGGTTGACGGCGACATGATGCTCACCTCCAGGGGAGCCCCCGGCAGTCAATCCAATCGCATCAACGAAGCGACGGCCTGGGCGTTGTTTGTCCAGGATCAGTTCGAGTTGGGTCGATGGACCTTGAGTCCCGGCTTCCGATACGAAAACATCGAACTGCTCAGGGCCGATTTCTCCACCAGTGACGCCGGGCGGAAGAGCCCCGACCGGGTCCGAACCAACGGCGTTGACGTCTTCACTCCGGGGGTAGGCGTCAATTTCGAACTCAACCCCCAGGTGGGCTTCTTCGGAGGTATTCACAAGGGCTTTGCGCCTCCGGGTCCGGGCTCAAGGAAAGATACCGAAGCAGAGAGCAGCCTCAATTACGAAATCGGATTTCGTCTCCAGAACCAGCGGGTGGGCCTCGAAATTGCAGGCTTTGTCAACGATTATGACAACCTGCTCGGAGCCGACACCCTGGCCTCCGGAGGCACCGGCGAGGGTGATCTTTTCAACGGAGGAGAAGTTCTGGTCAAGGGCCTGGAGGCCTCCGGATCCTTCGATCTGAGTCACACCCTGCGCTCCAGCCTCCGCCTTCCGGTTCGCTTCGCCTATACCTTCACCGATGCCCATTTCCAGAACACGTTCGACAGTCAATTCGAGCCCTGGGGAAACGTGGCCACCGGAGACCTACTGCCCTATCTTCCCCGTCATCAGTTCCATGCCGCTCTGGGGGTGGAAAAGCAGCGCTGGCGACTCGAACTGCAGGCAACCGCGACGGGTGAAATGCGTACCACGGCCGGTCACGGTCCCGCTTCACCGATGGAGGCCACCGACTCTCATCTGGTCTTCAGCCTCTCGGGAGAGTATGACCTGATGGCCGAGGAGCAGGGAATCTCCCTTTTCGTGACGGTACGCAATCTGACCGATAACGCCTACATTGTGGCTCGCCGGCCCGCCGGCGCCCGCCCCGGGTTACAGCGTTCGGTTATCGCCGGAATCAAGTTCCAGCTGGGAAGATAGCGCTGGTCGAAGACCAGCGCTATCCAGGTTCCACGTTCCACGTTTCAGGAGTCCGAAAGGTGGGAGGCGCCTCAGGTGTTCATTTCCAGGACATCCTTTACACAGGACGTTCTGGGTTCTCTTCTCCGGAGCCCTGAAGGGGCGGCATAGAAAATCCTGGGGCGTGAGCCCCAGGATTTTCAGATCAGGAATGAAAAGAGCCCTGTAAGGGCGATGTAGACCCATTGACGGTTTTCCAACATCGCCCTTACAGGGCTCCTTTACTAACAACACTGGGGCGCACGGCCGTGCGCCCTTCTTTGCTTCACAGACCTTGCTGCGGGCGCATTCAGTGCGCCCCTACAACAGGCTGCAAGATCGTGCCGAATTGGAACGTGAAACGTGGAACCTGGAACGTGGAACGCGATGGTCGAAGACCAGCGGCCGAGGCGCCTCAGTGCGCCGATT
>JAPYTY010000527.1 GCA_029942065.1 Acidobacteriota bacterium
AGCTGAGTCAGGGCGGGACGCCCTGACTCAGACTCTATCGCTCCTGCGGAGCGAAACCGGAGAAAATCGGCGTGCAATTGTAGCGGCCGCTCTATGAGCGACTTCTGGAGACGTGAAACCTTAAAACCTGAAACGTGAAACGCGCTGGCCACGGGCCTGCGTCCTAGTTCCCGCCGCCGATCCGATCCCGGTCGTAGACGATCTCACCGCTGAGACCGGTCAGGATGACTTCCATGTGGGGAATTTCTTCTTCCAGAACGGTGAAGAAATCCTCCTCCAAAACGGCGAAATCGGCGAACTTGCCCGGTTCCAGGGTTCCGATGGTATCCTCGGCCAGCATGTACTCCGAGGCCCAGGTGGTGGCCATCTTGAGTCCGCTCACCCGGTCGATTCCCTCCTCCGGCAGGATCACGACGGATCCCATCTCCTGGTCGGTGGGGGGCATCCCGATCTGGGGCCTCAATTCAACCTCCCGGGTAACCAGGGTATGAATGGGGTTCCAGAAATTGGTGCCTTCCGCCTCGAAGGTGACCCGGATCCCGTCGTTCATCCAGGTCTTGACGGGCATGGCGAACTTTCTGAGCCCCTCGCCATAAACCTCGATGTTGTCCGGGACTCCGGCCAGCATGCCGGTGTTGACGTTGATGATGATTCCGTATTTCTTGATCCCCTCCATCACATCCGGGACATTGCCGAGCAGTATGTTGTGCTCGATGGTGGTTCTCAGGCTGCGAATGTACTCTTCGGTGTAGTTGCCCTCCTTCATGGCCTGCTCCAGCATCTCGATGTAAAGGCGCGCTCCGTGGCTGGAAGTGGCATGAGCCTGAACCGGACGCCATCCGTGAATGATTGCCTCCTTGTAGGATTCCCAGGGCTTGGTGCCGGGACTGGGACAGCGTTCCATGGCTGCGGCCTCAGGCGGGGCATTGGGGATGTCGGGTCCCATGCACACCTCGTTATAGATGGAATCCCATATCTCGTTGCACATGCCGTTGAGCCACATCATCTCGCCGCCTGCCGTGTGGGTGGTCCAGGGAGCGCCGTATCCCTTGTAAAACTCGTGAATCGATTTCAAATTCCAGAAATTGCCCCGCTGCGACTCAACGTAGTAGGCGAGGCGATGGGGCAGTCCATTCTCCCGGTTCAAATGATGGTAGGCGGCAATGACCCGGGGGTAGAGGATCCGGGTGGCCACCGTGGTGATGCCTTTGTTGATGATATCCACGCCCCGCCGCCTCAACGCTTCGGCCAGTTTTTCGATCGGTTCGTCTTTCCACCAGTATTCAACCGACAGGCCTCCGATTTCCGGAACAGCGGCGTAGCCGTCTCCGCCCGCTCCGGGCCGGTTCTCCAGACTGGTGCTTTCCTCCCAGTCGGGAAAAAATTCTTTGAGGGCCTCAACGGCCGCTTCGTTGAAGATCCCCTGGAGTCGGGTGGTGACCAGAACCGGATGGTTGGGCGAGACCGGATCAATCTGCCTTCGGTTAAGCCGTCCCAGATAGAGCCAGCCCCGGGCCGTTCCCGGGCGCATTTCCTGGGAGTCGTAAAGGGCCACGGTAATCCAGTCGCCCTCCGGTATCTCCTGTACTTGAATGGCATTGGAAACGGTATCGCGGATCTTTTTGGCGGTTGCCTCGGGGGTGTCCTCGGCATAGACGGTCAGCTTGACGCTGGGATCCGTCAAGCCCACTTCCGGTCCGTAGGTGGAAAAGGCGGAGGTGAAGGTATGGTAGTGGGTCTGAATCAGTCCCGGGATCACGGTCCTCTGACC
>JAPYTY010000528.1 GCA_029942065.1 Acidobacteriota bacterium
ATCCTGGGGCTCACGCCCCAGGCTATTTCACATCACCCCTTCGGGGTTCTGGACCTTGCTTCAGCCAGCTAGCCGAGGCCTATCCTTCTTTTCGTGGAACGTGGAACCTGGAACGCGCTGGCCGAAGACCAGCGCCGCCTAAAGGGCTCGCTCGACTCGTTTGAGAAACTCGTTGGCGTTCAGATACCCCACCACACGGGAGGGCTGAACCTCATCTCCCTGAGGATTGATGAAGATTATAGTGGGCACTCCATCCACCTCGAACCGCCTTCTCAGCAGTTCTGCCTCGGGTGACTCGTACTGGGTGAGGTCCACCTTGAGCCGGGTGAAGGGACCAACCGCCTCGATGACCTCGTCATCGGTAAAGGTGAATCGGTCCAGTTCACGGCAGGGGATACACCAGTCGGCATAGAAATCCAGTATGACGGGGCGACCTTCCTGCTGGGCCGCGTCAAACACATTCGAATCGTAATACTCCCAGGTGACGGTTCCGCCGGGAGCCTGAGGAACCACGGCGTACAGGCCCACCAGAAGAATACTCACCGCCGTGGCCTTCTTGAAAAAATAAAAGGCCTTTCCACTGCCGCTCGTTTTGTCCAGCCATCCAAGCCATACTCCACTCCCAACCGCCAGAGCCAGTACGATCCAGGGTACGATTGCGTCGGGAACCAGCGGAGCCACAAAGTAAAAGGCCACCCCGATCAACGCGCATCCAAACAGCTTCTCGACCCAGAGCATCCAGAGACCCGACCTGGGCAGCTTGTTCAACCCACCCGAGAAGGTCCCCAGTAACACGTAAGGCGCTCCCAGACCCAGCGAGAGGGTAAAGAACATCCAGAATCCCAGCCATGGATTTCCAGTTGACCCCACATAGGTCAAAAGCCCGACCGTCACCGGCCCCACACAGGGAGCCGCCACAATCCCCACCACCAGCCCCATACTCAATGCGCCCAGAACTCCGCTGCCGGAGCCCCCCGCCACCTTCTGTCGAATAAAGTTGGGGGCCTGGAGTTCATACACTCCGAATAAACTCAATGCCAGCGCCACCATCACCAGAGCGATACCCACTAGCACCCAGGAATTTTGCAGCAGGGCCCCGAACAGCTGTCCCGTCAGGGCCGCAACAACCCCCAGAGTCGAGTAGGTAATGGCGATCCCCACCAGGTACATCAGAGCCAACCCAAACAAGCGGCTCGTTTTACCCTCACTCTGGCGCCCAAAATAGCCCAGGGTGACCGGAATCATGGGATACACACAAGGGGTCAGGTTCAAGGCCAGGCCCAGGACAAAGATGGCAAAAAAGGCCACTCCCAGCCCCTGCTCTTCAATCAGGAGCCCCAGGTCACCCTGGGCCGAACTCAGAATCCCTCCCGTAAGCAGATCACCCGGAAGGCTCACCGCAACGGAATCGAAAAGCTCGGAGTTGATGGGTCGACTGGGCTGCTCCAGAGAGGCGATGGGGATGGCAATGGCGACGTCCTTGCGAGTCGGAGCCAGGCAGATTTCATCATTACAGGCCTGATATCGGAAGCTGCCCCGGATTGACGGTTCACCTGAAGCATCGCCGGATATGGTTACGGGCAACCGCATGATGACACGGCCCTCGTAAACGTCCAGCTCCTCCTGGGCAAATTGAAATTTGAGCCGCACACTCTCCGGGTACAGGATCTCGCCAAAGGTCAGCCCTTCAATGGGCTCCAGGTCCAGCTGGGTGGGGATCAAGTATTCCAGGCTGGGTTGATGGGCGTTGACGTGCCAACCCTCCTCG
>JAPYTY010000529.1 GCA_029942065.1 Acidobacteriota bacterium
CATCTGACCAAGCACGGTGTCGAGAACACTGGTCCGGGCCGCGTGGCGTTCCTTGGCCGCAGAGGCACTTCGTGAATTCTCGGGCACAAACAAACGGTTGAACAAATCGAGTGGACTTCGAATGGAAGGCAGGGCCACGCCATTGGCGTTGAAGCTCATGGTCACACTCCGCCCCGGAACCCCAGCGCCCTCCTGACACGAAACCTGCAAAGACGGAAAGCGAGTGTCCTGCCCAATACTGTTCGCCGCAACCTGATCCATCGAAATGCTTTTGATCGGGGAGGCATAGTTGGTCTCCAGTTTCGGATCCCCCACCACACCGGTGAGCATCCGACTGGCGATCGAGTGGCCGGCGGTAGCCGGATATTGGGGATGGCACAAACCGGAGAAAACCGAGAGTTCCTTACGATGACGCTCAAGGGACTGCAGGGTAGGGGACAGTTCGAAACCGGTGCCATATTCCTTCGGAAACCAGGACTCATTGGCCGGGCCATGGGGATTGAAGATGGTGATCATCCGGCCAGGCACCCCGTCTTCAGCACGAGCGGCGCCCGACAGGGAAGCTTCGATAAAGGGGAGAGGAAGGACCGTGCAGGCTCCCCGGAGAAAGGTTCGTCGATTGATCATGGTTTTGGGCATGTCGTTTCCTTTTGTTACTTGGATTGAAAAGTTTCGCTGCCCACCAGGGCATGTATCAGGCTGTGCATACGGTCGTCATGGGTGGACATTTCGTTGACCAACTCCTGAATGAGCGGTTCGTCGGTAAAATTGACTTCCCGGTCAAGCGCATACGTCAGCATTTTTTCCACGAGGCAGCGACGGAATTTATCCGCGTCCTCGAGGATGACCTTCTTCAAACCGGGCATCCCTTGGAAAGCCGATCTGCCAGGCAGGCGACCAACCGTATCGACTGGATGGGTTTGCACCAGTTTTTCATCGACCAGAATGTGTTCGTGAGTGCGCAGACGCCCCACCGCATCATAGCCCTCGAGAGCGAACCCGATGGGGTCGATCTTCTGGTGACAGGATATGCAGGTGGGATCATTTCGATGCAGTTCCAGCAGTTCGCGGGTGGTTGCGTTGGGCCGGGGTTGCTCGACCTCCTCCAGAGGCGTAACGTTCGGTGGGGGTGGCGGAGTCGGACTGGCGAGAATATTTTCCAGCACAAAAGCGCCACGGGTGATGGGTAATGGCCGCATTCCATTGGAGGTTATGGTGAGGATGCTCCCATGGGCCAGGATCCCTCCTCTTTCCGAGTCGGCAGGTAGAGACACACGGCGCATATTATCACCCTTTAATTCAGGCAGGCCATAGTGACGGGCAAGACGGCTGTTTAGAAAAGTCCAGTCACTGTCGATTAGCTCCAGGCACGAAGAATTTTTCCGTAAGATCTCGGTAAATACCTGCCGGGTTTCCTCAAGCATGTCCTTTCGCAAACCCCAACTGACCCAGGGAAACATCATAGGATCGATATCCACACTCATGACCTTTTCCACTCCCAGCCAGCGGGCTGGAAAAGTCTCACAGAAAGAACTGATTGCAGGGGCGGAAAGCATACGATCCACTTGTTCTTTCAGCACATCCTTCTCCAATAGACTTCCGTCATCAGCGGCAGCCCGCAAAAGATCATCCGGCATGGACCGCCAGAGAAAGTAGGACAACCGGTTCGCCAGTTCGTGGGCATTCACTCTCTGTAGCCCCTTTTTTGTTGTGCGGTGTTCGACCCGGCAGAGAAAATGAGGAGAGCTGAGAATCGAGACCAGGGG
>JAPYTY010000530.1 GCA_029942065.1 Acidobacteriota bacterium
GTTGGTCTCCTCGGAGGATGCCTAGTCCGCCTTGTTGCCCATCGCCGAGGCCGTGATCGCCGGTTGGACCGGTCGAGATGCGGAGGCGGTGGAAAAGCACATTGTTGAGCTCGAGAAGCTGGGCATTTCCCGTCCGGCCTCGACCCCGATTTTCTATCGAGTGGCTGCCTCTCGACTGACCATCGCCGGAGAGATCCAGGTGGTGGGAGAGACTTCCAGCGGCGAGGTCGAAGCGATTTATGTCCAGTATGACGGAGCACTGTGGGTGGGCCTGGGGTCCGATCATACCGATCGGGAAGTGGAGACCTACGGCATCACCGTATCCAAGCAGGTCTGCGACAAGCCGGTGGCCCCCATTCTGTGGCCCCACTCCGAACTGAAGAAACACTGGGATCAGATCATTGTGCGTTCCTACGCGATCAACAACGGCAAGAGAAGCTTGTATCAGGAGGGGACACTGGCGGCCATGCTGCCGCCGGAGGACCTGATCGCTCGTTATGCAGACGGGGGGCTGTCCGACGGCACCCTCATGTTCGGAGGGACGCTGGCCACCCTGGGAGAGGTGGCACCCGCGGATCGCTTCGAATGCGAGCTGGAAGACCCGGTACTCAACCGGAAGATCCAGCACCAGTACCGCGTCAAGACCCTGCCTATACGGGGATGAGTGCCGGCCGCTGGTCTTCGACCAGCGCGTTTCACGTTCCACGTTCCACGTTTCACCTCCCACACCGGCACGACTGACAGCTCTACTCAGGCGCGAAAAGCATTTCTCCGCAAGCGTCAGCGAGCTTCTCCACGCGCGACAGCGCGTTTCTCCGCGAGCCTGAGCGAGCGTCAGCAAGCTTCTCTGGAGCGCGAAGCGCGACTAATCAGACCGGATCAAAGTAGTGCGTCTCGTACAGGAGACACCCGTCGACCGACTTGAAAGGTCCGTGGGGTGCTCCCGGGGGTCGGCAGGCATAGGTTCTGGGCGGAAAAGTCTCGCCTCCTTCGCCGTTTTCGTCATTTCCCACGATCAAATCACCTTCCAGCAGCAGAACCTCTTCCCAGTACTCGTGGACGAAAGGCGCGGTGGTGTAAACGCCCGGGAGAAAGCGAAGCAGTCGGGTGCGGCTGCCTCGGTTGTTCTCTTCATCCAGACTCCCGGCCAGGATCTTCTGCTGGATTCCCTCCGGATAACCGGGGGGGACTTCCCATCCCTCTTCCAGATTCGGGGTGTAAAACTCTTTGTGCTCTTTATTTACAGGCATGCTTTCAGTTCCTTTCTCAATCCATGAGGATTTCGGACCATTCTTTTTCAACCTTTTCCCTGACCTCTCGGCCGGCCTCAACCACCTTCGGAAACTCGCCTCGCAGGACCTTCCCAAACGGTTTGGTGGCATAGATGATGCCCCGGCTGCTGGTGTACTCCAGCATGTCGTCATCGGGATCATTGGGGGCGATCGGATCCAGGGGAGTTCCAATGGTTCCCGAGATAATGTCAATTCCGGTGCCCGGATCACTGCGAGTGCACATGGCCCAGATCACGTCCTCCAGGTTGGTGGGATCAATATCGTCATCGACCACCACCACGTACCTTCCGGCCACGGCGCCCGGCCGGCACTGGCTGGCCACGTGTCCGGCCATTCGGTCGTGACCGGCGAACATTTGCTTGATGGAGACCACCGTAAAGGCCCTGGAATACCCTATTTCATGACACCACACGCCCCGGATCCCCTGAATGCCTGCTTTTTCCAGAATGTCCCAGATCAGGGC
>JAPYTY010000531.1 GCA_029942065.1 Acidobacteriota bacterium
CAACATTCCTCTTTCTTCTGCGGCCATGGATACGGTAACCGAAGCCAATATGGCCATCGCAATGGCTCGGCAGGGAGGGATCGGGGTCATTCACAGGAATTTCTCGCCTGAAGGCCAGGTGGCCGAGGTGGATAAGGTCAAGCGTTCCGAATCGGGAATGATCGTGGACCCGGTCACCATGCGGCCGACCGACCGGATTCGTGATGTCCTGGATGTGATGAGGCAAAACCAGATTTCCGGTGTTCCCATCACCAATACCAAGGGAAAGCTCATGGGAATTCTCACCAACCGTGATCTGCGCTTTGAGACCAACCTGGATCTTCCCGTCTCCAAACTGATGACCAAGGAGAACCTGGTGACCGTACGCGTCGGAATCTCCATGGAGAAGGCCAAGAAGAAGCTCCACGAGAATCGGATCGAAAAGCTGCTGGTGGTGGATAAAAACGACAAGCTGAAGGGCATGATCACGGTCAAGGACATCATGAAGGTCATCACCTATCCAGATGCGGCCAAGGATTCCTTGGGGCGCTTGCGGGTGGGTGCGGCCGTGGGTGCCACCGGAGATTTTCTGGAGCGGGCCCAGGAACTGGAGTCTGCCGGGGTCGATGTAATCGTCGTGGACACCGCTCACGGCCACTCCCAGCGAGTTTTTAGCGCAGTCAAGGAACTCAGGAAGAAACTGAAGCAGGCCGATCTTGTTGTGGGAAACATCGCCACCGGCCAGGCTGCACGCGAACTGGGAGATCTGGGGGTGGACGGTGTGAAGGTGGGCATGGGGCCGGGAAGCATCTGTACGACTCGTGTTGTCACCGGTGCAGGGGTTCCCCAGGTAACGGCCATCATGGACGCTGCCAAGGTGGCTCGTAAAATGAAGATCCCGGTCATCGCCGACGGCGGAATAAAGTTCTCAGGCGACATCGCCAAGGCGCTGGCATCGGGTGCCGACTGTGTGATGGTGGGGAACCTGTTTGCCGGTACCGACGAATCTCCGGGTGAGTTGGTTCTTTACCAGAATCGCAGCTATAAGACCTACCGGGGCATGGGTTCTTTGGGAGCCATGGGAGAAGGCAGTGCCGACCGTTATGGACAGGAGGCCGTGGATAATGAGCGGAAAATGGTTCCTGAGGGCATAGAGGGCCGGGTTCCCTACAAGGGGAGCATGGAGAATCTGATTCCCGTGTTGATGGGCGGAGTTCGATCTGGAATGGGATACTGCGGAGTCAAGAACATCCGGGAGTTGCAGACCAAGACCGAGCTCATTCGAGTGAGTAATCTGGGGCTGCGCGAATCTCATGTGCATGACGTGATCGTCACCAAGGAAGCCCCCAATTATCGGCTTGGGGACTAAGCACTGGTCTTCGACCAGTGCGTTCCAGGTTCCAGGTTCCACGTTCCAGGTTCCACGTTTCACGAAAGAAAGAACGAAGTCCCGCGCCGATTCCGAAGGGCGCACAGGCCCTGTACGCCTCTACATGTTTTAATTATCGGATCTTGATGATGTCGCAGGCGTCGACCTCGCAGGAGACGGCCTGCTGAATCAAGTCGATCGACAGGATGAAGCGGTAGATGCCCTTTTTCTCGAGCAGGGTCCCCCGCAGTCCAGTGAGTGGCCCTTGAATGATTTCGACGCTGTCCCCGACCTCTAAAAAAGGATAGGGATCGTATGGTAAGGTACTGAAGACTAATCGTTTTACTGATTCCAGCTGGGCCTCTGGAATGGAGGTTGGCTGACCTTCAAACCCGATGATC
>JAPYTY010000532.1 GCA_029942065.1 Acidobacteriota bacterium
TCTCCTTCCTGCTGTAACGGTAACCTCGAAAAGGTAATACTTCAGTCATGGTCCCTACATGATATGAGAGAGAACAGTGATTTGCTATACTCCCGGAAAAAGTTGCAGTTTGCGTCGTCAAAAAGGGGTGGAAGCTGGTCAGGGTGAGCAAATATTTGTCAGGCAAGGAGATCAATCCCAGTCCCATCCGCCCAGACACGACCCTCTCCGAGCTCATTGACTCCGCCTTTGAAGCCTACAATGCAGCACGCTTGAGAGAGGCCTGCCATTTGTACGCCAAAAAAATGCTGGCTGATGACGTTACCGTCGGAGTCAGTTTGACGGGAGCACTGACGCCGGCGGGTCTGGGCATGTCCTGCCTGATTCCCTTGATGGAACAGGGGTTCATTGATTGGATCGTTTCCACCGGGGCGAACCTATACCATGATGCCCACTTCGGAATCGGTCTATCCATGCACCGGGGTAGGGCCAAGGTGCACGATCCGGAACTACGCCGGGAAGGCGTCGTTCGCATCTACGATATCTTTTTTGATTATGAGGTTCTCCTGACCACCGACCGTTTTTTCAGGGAAGTGATCAAAGCCCCTGAATTCCAGAAAGACATGAGCACGGCGGAATTCCACTACAAGATCGGCGGCTACATCGAACAACGGGAACAGGTCCTGGGACAGGAATCGAAATCCCTTTTGGCGGTGGCCCACCGCCAGGAAATTCCCATCTATACCCCTTCCCCCGGAGACAGTTCCATAGGTATGAATATCGCCGCGGAAGCTCTGGATGGAGGTGGATTAAGGTTGGATATCTCACGCGATGTGAACGAGACCGCCGCCATTGTTCTGGCCGCCAAAAGATGCGGGGGGAAAAGCGGGGTCTTTATCCTGGGAGGTGGTGCTCCGAAAAACTTCCTCTTGCAGACCGAGCCGCAGATTCAGGAAGTTCTGGGGATCCAGGAAAAGGGGCATGACTATTATCTGCAAATCACCGATGCCCGGCCGGATACCGGGGGTCTGTCGGGAGCAACCCCGGGCGAGGCTGTGAGCTGGGGGAAGGTCGACCCCGACCAGTTGCCCGACGCGGTGGTCTGCTATATCGATTCGACGGTAGCCCTTCCCTTGATGACGGCTTATGCCCTTGCCAACCATCCGCCCCGTCAGCCCCGGAAACTGTATGCCCGGCTGCCTGAAATGCTGGATGCCTTGAGAACCGAACACGAAACGGTGAGAAGCACGAATTCCTGAATCAGAAACACGAAACCCTGAATTCAAAGCACGAAATTTTTGTTTCGGATTTGGGATTTCGGATTTTCTATAGCCTGGATAAGCCACAGGAGGTGAAGATGAACCTGGAAAACAAACGAGCGATTGTGACTGGAAGCACCAAAGGGATCGGATTTGCCGTGGCTCGAGCCCTGGTTCAGGAGGGGGCCAACGTGGTCATCAGCTCTCGCCACCCCGAGGAAATTAAAAAAGCGGTGGGTCGTCTCGATCGAATAGCCCAGGGTAGGGCCACCGGCAAGCCCTGTGACGTCAGGAAGGCGGAGCAGGTACGGGAGCTCATTCAATTCTGTGTCGACACCCTGGGAGGAGTCGATGTTCTGATCAACAACGCCGGAATCGGCATCTTCAGTTCGGTGGAGGCCCTGGCGCTCGAGGAATGGCAGGATACCATTGCCACCAATCGGGACGGGGTCTTCTACGGCTGCCACTTTGTCATCCCTGAGATGAAGAAAAGCGGCGGCGGATTTATCA
>JAPYTY010000533.1 GCA_029942065.1 Acidobacteriota bacterium
AAACAGGCCCTTACACCTATACCGCCCAGGATGGATTCCTGACGGCCTGTAAAGAAGCCGTCCCAAAATGGAGCTTCACCATCAAGGAAGCCCATATCCGAACCGGCGGAATGGTCCGTTTCAACCATACCGTCTTTAAGGTGAAGAAGATTCCCATTTTCTATCTTCCCGTCATGTTCTTTCCCACCGGGGAAAAGGAGCGTTCCAGCGGACTTTTACCGCCCTCGTTCGGGAATTCCAACGACAAGGGGAGGCGCATCACCCAATCCTTCTATCTGGTTCTGGGTCGGAGTGCCGATTTGACGCTGCATGAGGACTATTATTCCAAACGGGGATTCGGACACGGGATGACCTTCCGCACCCGTCCCAATCCGCGCACCTCGCTGGAACTGGACTGGCGTTTCGTCGATGACCGTAAGGATCAGGGAGGCACCACTTTCACCGGTATCGGAGAGACCCGACTTCCTCACGGATTCAGGGCCGTGGCGGACTTCAACCTGGTTTCCAATTTCGTATTCCGCCAGGTGTTCTCGGACAGTTTCTACACGGCAACGCTTCCTACCGATAATTCGCGCGTCTTTGTCAGCAACAACTCCGGATCTCGCTCCTTCAATCTGCTGGTTGCCCGAGAAGAGACGGTCTTCCCGGGTCCCAATGTGGTGATTCGCAACACCCCCTCGATCAACTTCAAGCTCACCGGGGAGACTTTCTTCGATGCGCCCTTTTATCTTGACCTGGATGCGTCAGTCGAAGGACGTTCCCGAACCCGCCTTCTTTCTTCACCAGGGGAACAACCCCAGGAGGACTTTTTCGAGACACCGGGAATCATTCAGCGACTGGATCTCTTCCCACAGTTTTACTTCTCACTACCTCTGTTTCAAGGCCTGAGGGTGACTCCCCGTGTGGGCTTTCGAGAAACTTTCTACAGTGACAGCATGAACGCTTCCATTGAACCAGGTGAGAACCCTTTGAGCGGCGACAACATTGACCGAAGGTATGCGGAACTCACACTGGATCTACAGGGGTGGGGTTTGTCCAGGATCTATCAGAACTCCTCGGGAGGGCTCTGGAAGCACCTTGTCGAGCCCTCCCTGCGGTATCGCTACATCACCGGGGTGGAAGACTTCGACCGTATCCTTCGTTTCGATGAGGTGGACGCCATCGCCAACACCAACGAAGTGGAATATGCCTTGTGGAATCGTCTCTTCGTCAAACGACAGACGGAATACGGAGAAATGACTCACGAATGGCTCTCCGTGAAACTGGCCCAAAAGATTTTTTTTGACTCCAGCTTCGACGGAGCCCTCAAACCAGGTGCCGTCAATCAATTTCACCCTCTCAATACCCTCACCGGATTCCCCTACGGCACCACGGATCGCACCTACTCACCTTTGACCACGGTGGTTCGCTTCACACCTCAGCCCAGTTACAGCTTTGACGTGCGGAGCGACTATGATCCCAAATTCGGGGTCTTCCGAAACTTTTCGGTCACCGGCTTCCTTTCCCGTCCCGGCCTGTATCTGGGAGGCACTTACTTCGTCACCAAGAAGTCGTCCGATCTGATCGAAATCACGGAAACCAGTTCACTGGATCCCGATGTCTTTAAAAGCAACCAACTCCAGGCCCAGGTTGCCATCGGGAATCTCCAACGCGGCCTCTCCGTCTCCACCACTTTCAGCTATGATGTACGCGCCGAGCGTTTTCTGTCCCATCTATCACGACTCAACTATTT
>JAPYTY010000534.1 GCA_029942065.1 Acidobacteriota bacterium
GAGATGAAGGGTGCGGCCCAGGTTGGCCTTGATGGCTTCGACATGAGGCTGGATTTTGGGTTCTTCAGTGATCACCGTGAGATCGAGGTTTCCCACCGAAAAACCCTTTCCTCGCACCAGCCGGTAAACTTTCTCCAAAAGCAAAAGGCTGGAAATGTTTTCGTAACGAGCATCGGAGTCGGGGAAATAACCTCCAAGGTCACTCAGGCCGGCGGCCCCCAGAAGGGCATCCATGGTGGCATGTAAAAGGGCGTCGGCATCGGAGTGACCCTTGAGACCTTGAGGGTGTGGAATTTGCACTCCACCCAGTATCAGTGTTCCGCCCTCCTCAAAAGGGTGAAAGTCGTAGCCGGTACCCACACGAAACGCCGTCTTTACCGTGGGATTCACCAGTCCTCCTTCCATGTTATCTTGAGGTTTGTCCCCTCACCGGGAACCACGTGTACGGGAACCCCTAATCTTTCCACCAAAGTGGACTCGTCGGTTCCATAAAAGCCGTCTTCAAGGGCCGATTCGAAGGCGGATTGCAATAGAGCCATCTTGAAACCCTGCGGAGTCTGAGCCAGAACCAGGCTTTTCCGATCAAGTGTTCCGGTAATTGTCTTGTCGTGAACCTCCTTCACGGTGTCGCCCACGGGAAGAACCGGTATGCATGCTTCATGTTGCCGGGTGCCATCGATGACCTGGGAGATCAACTCAGCTGAAGGGGATGGGCGAGCGGCGTCGTGAACCAGAACCACTTCGTTGCTGTCCGAGAGTCGGCGAAGGCCTCGAAAGACCGAGTCCTGACGCTCGGGTCCGCCCACTTCCAGAAGCAGTTTCTCACCGTAAGGTAATCCTTGTACTTGCTTGCTCACTTTCTCAAACCAGTCTTCTGGAACTACGATGGCGGCCTCATCAAAAAACTTCAGGAAACACTCCAGAGCATGAAGGTACAAGGGCTTTCCTTCAAGCTCGGTAAACTGTTTGGGAGTGTTGGATCCGAATCGAGATCCAGTGCCGGCTGCGGCGAGAACCAGACCAATCAATGGCGCGTCACCTGCTCCCGCTCATATCCCGCTCTCTGCTGAACTCCTCCGGAGGCTTGATACTTGCTGAAAATCATTTTTCCCGCTGTTGTCTGGAGCACGCTGGTCACCGTGATGTCAACTGTTCTGCCGATGACCCCTCTCGCATTATCTACCACCACCATCGTCCCGTCGTCCAGGTAGGCGATGCCCTGATTGTGTTCTTTACCTTCTTTGAGAATGAAGACCGACATGGTCTCGCCCGGAAGAACAACCGGCTTCAGGACCAGGGCCAGTTCATTGATATTGAGGACATCCACGCCGTGCAACCGGGCAACCTTGTTCAAATTGAAATCGTTGGTAATAATCTTGGCTCCGGTCTCTTTCGCCAGTTCAATCAGCTTCATATCCACTTCCGCTATTTCAGGGTAATCCTGATCGACAATTTTTACCGTGACGTTCGCATTTTTCTGGATGTTGTCCAGAATGTCCAGCCCTCGCCGTCCCCGATTTCTCTTCATGGAATCGGATGAATCCGCCACCATCTGCAGTTCATGAATCACAAACTGGGGGAGCAGTAACTGACCCTCTAGGAAACCGGTATCCAGAATTTCGGCAACGCGGCCGTCGATAATGACACTGGTGTCTAGAATCTTGACTAGCTTGGCGGGTGGATTTCTCTTGAGCTTGCCCAAACTCAGGTTGAGCAGGTCACCTTTGGTGG
>JAPYTY010000535.1 GCA_029942065.1 Acidobacteriota bacterium
CATCTCGGTTGCAGCCAAGCGACAGCTGGCCGAAGAGGCCGGGGACTATATCGTGGCTTCGCGAAATCTGGGATGGCTGGTGGTGACCTTCACCATGTTCGCCTCGGTCCTCAGCGGGGTGGGAATGGCGGGCCTTCCGGGAGCGGTTTACACCTTTGGCGCACCCTTTGTGGTTTCCATTCTGGCGGGAAATTCCATAGCCGCCATGCTGATGTGGTATGTGGGGCCCCGGATCTGGGTCCTTGGAAAGCACTATCATTTCACCACTCCGGGGGATCTTCTGGGAGAGTATTATCAGAGTGACACCATCCGGCTGTATACCGTTTTTGCCAGCCTGCTCTACAACCTTGTCTATATCGTGGCCCAGCTGCTGGCCGGGGGAATCCTGCTCAACGTCCTTTCCGGCAACATCCTTTCCCCGGCCCTGGGGAGCATCATCATTGCCGTGATCGTGGTCGTCCACGTCGTCTCCTCGGGACTGCGCGGTATTGCTTGGCTGGACCTTTTCAATGGATTGCTGATTCTGGCCATGCTCATCTTGTACGGACTCTCCATTCTCTCGGCGGCCGGCGGTCCCGGCGGTGTACTCGAAGGTCTGGGTGTGATCCGGGATCGTTTCATTACCGTTCCCGGTCTACAGGGCGTGTACACTCCCTCCTACATCTACGGCATCGCCATCGGTCTGAGTCTCGGCTCGGTGGTCCTTTCTCCCTCCATGTGGATCCGGATGTATTCAGCGCGCAGCAAGTCGTACTTTGCCAGGATCAGCGGCTTGATGCTTCTTTTGTGGGCCCTCGCCTTCGTGTTCGGAACCTACTTGATCGGAGCCTACGGGAGGGCGGTTTTTTCCGAGGTGGAGAGTCCCGATTTTATTTCCTCGTTGCTGGCCTTCAAGGTCATGCCGGCCTTTTTCGCCGCCCTTTTTCTGGTCGCCGTGCTGGCCGCCATCATCTCCACCACCGATACCTATATGCACACCTTGACGGCCACCGTGGTTCGCGATCTGGTTCGAGCCGTGATGTGGAAGGAGATGGACGGTTCCCAGGAGATCCGACTCAACCGTACCATCATCCTTGTAGTGGCGGCCGTGGGCCTTTTGCTTGCCCTTTCCAATCCTGTCTTGATCACGCCCTTGGCCATTTTCGCCGGTGCCATCACCATCCAGCTGCTGACTCCTCTGCTGGGGGCGATTGCCTGGTCCCGGGCCTCCACCGAAGCGGCGCTGGTCGCTCCTGCCGCCGGGATTTTTCTGACCTTTGGCTGGGAACTGGGTTTTCTTCCCTATCCCTTTCCAGCCCACATCCTGCCGGGCCTGGCCACTGCCTTTTTCATTAATGTGTTCTTGTTCGTGGTGGTAAGCCTCTTGACACGGCCCCAGTCACCAGAACAGGTGGAGAAGTTCCACGGCCTGATCGCACGGGAAGGCTAAACGGAGCGCTGTTCTTCGACCAGCGCGTTCCAGGTTTCACGGTTCATGGTGGCACGATCCTGCAGTCTGTTGTAGGGGCGCACGGCCGTGCGCCCGTCGGCTAGGTCGTTGTAGTGGCCTCTCTATGAGCGGCTCTCCGGGAGGATCCAGGATCCTGATACGACAGAGCCAGGTCATGAACCCCGAAGGGGTGATGTGAAATAGCCTGGGGCGTGAGCCCCAGGATTGAAGATGTTGTTAGTAAAGGAGCCCTGTAAGGGCGATGTAGGAAAACCGTCAATGGGTCTACATCG
>JAPYTY010000536.1 GCA_029942065.1 Acidobacteriota bacterium
TAATCTCGAAACCACGTGGACAAGGAAATGTGCCAGCGTCTCCAGAACTCGGCGCGAGAAGGCTCGATATCCCGTGTGATATTCAGACAATCTGGCCAGCGTCATCAAATTTTCCACCGAGGTCAGAAAACGATTCGCAACATATTTGTACAGTGGCATACCTCCTTTGAGGGCCATTCCACCCAGAAGACGGGAACCCAGGACCAGATCGTACTCCTCACTGACCACCATGGAGGCCAACGCGGGAATTAACTTCGGGGTATATTGATAATCGGGATGCAGCATGATGAAAACATCCGCATCAAGCTTGAGCGCCTGCCGATAGCAGGTCTTTTGATTTCCGCCGTAGCCACGATTAACGGAATGAATAAAGGTTGGAACACCCAACCGCTCGGCTACCGAAACCGTTTGGTCTTGACTGGCATCATCAACGAGCAAAACTTCATCGACCAGATCATGTGGAATTTCTCGATAGGTGCCCTCAAGAGTAGCCGCTGCATTGTAGGCAGGCAAAACAACAACGACCCTCTTACCTTGCAGCATAAGACCTGTAATTATAACAGTTTGCGCTTATTGACGGCAGCCAAGACAAAAACGCCTGTGTCCGATTTATTTCGCCTCCCCTTGACCCAACCAGGAGTTCACCGACCTGACCAGGGAACTCGCCACCACGACCTCGGCCCAGGCCATCTCACAGAAGATAAACCCGGCCGCCTTGACAGCAAAACCCCATCCCCGCAGTCTTCTGGCATAGAGCAGGAAGGGAACATTGCACAGACCAAACACTGCCAGTAAGAAGAGCGCCAAATTGCCAAAACTCGGGTTGAACGGCGTCAAGATAACACTCAGGAGTATCGGACCCGGCAAGAGCAGGGATACCAACCGGTGAGGACGATGGGCCCGCAGGGCAAACCGACGCTGGCTTGGATTGAGCTTGATGGCCGCCAGATCGCGAATTCTCCGCCAGTCCTCTTTGAAAATCCCACCCAGTGAATAACGCTTCAAGTGAACGCCTTCAAGGGTTCGATCGATCACAAAGTGAAACCCTTGTGTCCCCAGAAGAATCCCCAGGCCAAAATCCTCCGCCGTCTTGAATCGGGAATCAAATCCACCAACACGATCCAGGATCTCTCGCCTGATACAGAAGATCGGAGTATGCAGAAAGGGACTGAGGGTGTCGGTGCTCTTGTACAGGAAACAGATTGTGAGATTCTTGAAATTGCTAAAAAAGTCATCCCAGGGGATGATCTCAGAATAGGAACCCAGGACTCCTATGATATCTGAACGATGGGAATACAGATCAAGGCTTTCACGAATCAACTCGATGCTTTGCCTGGTCAGCACAATGTCCGCATCCAGAAACAGCACAAAGGGATGGCTTGCCTGCCGGACTCCCTGATTCCGTGCCACTGCGGGACCCGATTTTTTGTCCAGGGCCAGGTACTGAATCGTAGGGCTGTCACCGCCACCCTGAGCAACATCCTCAACAACCTGAGCTGTCGAGTCACTGGAGCCATCGTCCACTACCACGATCTCCAGATGGGTCAAGTCGTTTTTGAACAGAGCCTCCAGACAAAGCTTCAGTTCCCGCTCAGCGTTGTGACAGGGAATGACGACCGAGATTGGATAACGACCGGCAAGATCAGAACTAGTCATCATTGCCTGACTCCAATTTGACGGGTAAGGGTTCAAAACTCTCCACCACCACCACATAACTG
>JAPYTY010000537.1 GCA_029942065.1 Acidobacteriota bacterium
GTATTCCTCCTGGACGTGCATCCCGAGCCCCATCCCCTCGAGCCCCGCCACCAAGGCCCTGTGATTTCTCTGGTGCCGCTCCCATCGCGCTTCCAGACCCTCCTCCATGATGATGGAAAGCGCTTCATGGAGAGCGTAATTCATGGAAATCGGAGCCGTGTGATGGTAGACCCTTTCCTTCCCCCAGTAGGATCCGATCAGATTGAGGTCCAGGTACCAGCTCCTACATTTGGTACTCCTGTTCCTGACCCTTTCCTCCGCAGCCGCTGACACGGTAAAGGGGGCCAGCCCGGGAGGACAACCCAGGCATTTCTGGGTGCCGCTGTAGCAGAGGTCAATCTTCTGGGCGTCGACATCAACCGGGTGTCCTGCCAGGGAGGTGACCGTGTCGACCAGGAAAAGGGAGTCAAATCGATCACAGATCTCGCGGATCGGCTCCAATGGCTGGAGTACCCCGGTAGAGGTTTCCGCATGGACGACCGCGATGATTCGAGGCTTGCACTTCTCGGCCGCATCCGCCATGGCCTGAGGACTCAAGGGCTCCCCGAATGGAGCGGAGACCTCGGTGCAAATCCCTCCGTTTCGGCGAACCATTTCCGCTATCCGTTGGCCGAAAACACCATTGACCCCCACCAGCACCGAGTCTCCCTCTTCAACCGAGTTCACGACTGCCGCTTCCATTCCCGAACTTCCGGTTCCTGACAGGGGCAGGGTCATGCGATTGGAGGTCTGAAAGACCTTTCGGAGAAGCTCCTGAATTTCATTCATCAATTGAAGGAATTCAGGGTCCAGGTGTCCGACCAACGGCCGACTCATGGCTTGCAGTACCCGGGATGCAACATTGGAGGGTCCCGGCCCCATGAGCAGTCTACTTTCGGTGGGTTGATTCCGTATCTCAGTCATGACTTCGTTCGTATTATGCATAATCCGGGTCAAGCTGGAAAGAGCTTTTGATCCCCATCAATTGAATCAAAATAAAGTCTTTCAACTAAAAAGGCAGCGAGGGGGGGACCAACGACTGGAAGTCAGGGTTGGCAACGACCGTTTCCGGGTGCCTCGATCTGGGAATGGGGAAACTTTCGGGGAATCGTCTCAGCCGCCGGGACCATCGGCGGCATAATAGGCCTCCAGAGAATTCAACTGGTCCACCAGCTCTTCCACGTGATACTGAAGAAGATTCCGGATAGACAGCAGACCGGCCAGATTGCCATCTTTATCCACCACCGGCAAATGCCGGATGTGCTTGGAAACCATCAATGACAGCGCATCGGAACTGTCCGTTTCGGTGCTGACCGTTTCCAGATCCTCCGTCATGACCTGCCCCACGGTGGTTTTCTGGGGATCCAATCCCGCTCCGACCACTCGAAACATGAGATCTCGCTCAGAAAAAATACCGACCAGTTCGGCCCCGTTCATCACCGCGCAAGCACCGCCCTGCACTTCCTTCATGGTACGGACCGCATCCAGCGCACTGGTATCGGAGGCCACACCCGGCGCGGGTACTTGAGCAATCTTGATTACCCTCATAACGCCAGTATATCAGAGCCCGAGGAAGGTTCCTAACCTCGGTTTAACCACCAAAACGGGGGTTTTTCACCACAAAGACACCAAGAAAGGAACCACTAAGGCACCAAGACACAAAGAACTCCAGCCGGAACGGCCCAAAGAAACTTTGGGCCGTTCCGGCTGGAACTTGTCTTTATTTGTGTCTTTGTG